>NZ_JBIBWV010000003.1:0-169141 GCF_043081625.1 Streptomyces sp. NPDC014861 | reverse complement strand
ACCGGGGGGGGCGCCCCCCCCCCCCCCCCGCCCCCCCCCCCCCCCCCCGCGGGGGGGGGCCCCCCCCCGGGGGGGGGGGCCCCCCCCCCCGCCCGCCCCCCCCCGGGCCCGCGGGGAGCGGGCGGTGCGGCGGGGTGCCGCGTCGCCGGTCAGCGGGAGAGGAACTCCTGGCGGAGGGCGTCGAGGACGTGCGACGCCTCCGGGTGCCCGGAGTTGCGGCAGCGGGCCGCCGCGGTGGTGAGGCGGGCGATGGCCTCGTGGGTGCGCTCCAGGCCGTTGCCCTCGATGAGGGCCGCGACGCGGACGGCCTCGGCGCGCGCGAGTTCGCCCCGCTCGCCGCCCTCGTCGTGCGACGCGATCGCCGCCTCGGCCTCCGGCAGTGCCTCCTCGAAGCGGCCCGCCTCGGCCAGCACGCGGGCGCGGCGGTAGTGGATCTCGCCCCGCTCGTACCAGACGGCGAAGCCCTCCTCGCCCGGCGGCAGGGCGGCGAGCACCGCGTCGGCGCGGGCCAGGTGCGCCAGGGCGGTGTCGACGCCCTCCTCCTCTCGGCTCCGCATGGTGAGCCGGGCGAACTCCCGCATCATCAGGATGACGATCGGCGGGTTCGGCGCCTCGGCGTGGGCCGCGACGGCCCGCTCGTACGCCACGTCCGCCGCGTCCCAGCGGTCCGCGAGGGCGAGCGTGGTCGCCGCCTCGGCCGCCACCAGGGTGAGGACCCCGCCGCGGTCCTCCTCCGGCCAGCCGGCGACCGTGTCCGCGAGGCGGAGCAGTTCCTCGGCGGCCGGCAGGTACTCCTCCAGCTCGCGCAGGCCGCGTCCGAAGGTCAGCCGGGCCTGGGCGAGGGCCCGTTCGCCGATGCCGGAGGAGGCGTCGTCGGCGAGGACGGACTCCAGCACGGCGACCGCGTCTGCCTGCTGCCCCGACCGGGCCAGGACCTCGGCGAGCTGGAGGCGCGCCGCGGTGGCCTCGCCCGGGTCCCCCGCCTGGTCGAAGCGGGCCGCGGCCTCGGAGAGGTGGCGGACGGCGGCGCCGAAGTCGCCGAGGTGCGAGGAGGCGTGGCCGAGGAGCATGTGGGTCGGGGCGAGCGCGAAGGAGGTGTCGTCGTACGTGACGGCGTCCGCGAGCGCCGAGTGGAGGAGGTCCACCGCCTCCTGCTGCTGGTCCTGGGCGAGCAGGACCTGCGCGAGGAGGGCGGACGGGCGCGGCCTGCGCCAGGGCCGCCCGGCGGCCTCCAGGTCCTGGAGGGCGGCGCGGAGTTCCCGCTCGGCGTCGGCGAGGTCGCCGCGCCGGCCGGCCATGTCCGCGACGAACTGGCGCGCGTTGGCGCTCTGGTGCGGATAGCCGAGTCGCGTCGCCTCCGCGCGGAGGGTGTCGACGGCCCGGTCGAACCGCTCCGTCGCCGCCTCGACGCCGTCCGCCGGAGCACCCGCCCCGGCGGCGTCGGGCGCAGCCCCCGCAGCCGGAGCACCCGCCCCCACAGCGTCGGGCGCAGACCCCGCCCCGACGCCATCGGCTGCGGCGCCGTCGACCGCCGGGCCGGCCCCGTCGGCGGCCGGCTCGCGCACCGGCACGTCGCCGTCCGGCGCTCTCCCGACCCCGTCGCCGTCCGGCTCGCTCTCCGCCCCGTCGTCGTGGCCGGCGGCCCGGGCCAGGGCGTCGAGCAGCTCCTGGTACGCGGAGTACGCCGCCGAGTAGCGGACGGCGAGGTACGCCAGGGCGCGCTCGGCGTGCAGGTCGGTGCCGAACGCGGCCTCCGCCTCGCCCAGCGGCCGCCCGTCGAAGGGCGTCTCCGCGAGCAGCTTCTCGGCCGCGCCCAGCACCTCGTCGAGGGCGGTGCGGGTCGTGTCACGGTCCGGTCCCGGCGCCTCGTCGCGGGCGCCGGGGGGCGCCGTCCAGGCGAGCGAGCGGGCCCTGGCGGAGAGGGCGTGCCAGGGCATGTCCAGGCGCTCGAAGTGCGCGACGGCCGTGGCGAGCGCGGCGGCGCCGGCCGCGTGGCGGTCGTCGATCCAGAGCCGCTGGGCCTCGTGCTCGGCCAGTTCGGCGCGGAGCAGGTCCTCGGGACCGAGGGTGGTGTCGTACGGGCCGGTGGCCTCGGCGAGGCGTTCGCCGATCCGCGTCCAGAGCCGGGCGTCGCCGGGGTGCCCGTCGCGGGACATGCGACGGGCCTCGCGGACGAGCTCGGCGAAGTCGTCGGGGACCGTGATCCGGGCGGTGGCGGGGGTGACCGCGACGGGCACCGGGGACGTGGTCCGGACGGCGGCGGCCGCGCGCAGGCCGAGCGGCAGCGGCTCGTCGAGGAGAGGGCCGGTGGCGAGGCGGGCGCGGCGCCGGTCGCCGACCGCGCCGGTGCCGTTGCGGGCGTCGAAGGCGGCGGCGAGGGGTTCGGCCTCGGCGCGGACGTGGGCGAGGAGTTCGCCGGCGGTCCACTCGCGGCCGGGCGGGCCGGCGACGGCCGTGTCGTCGTGGCCGTCCCCGACGAGCCGGGCGAGCAGCACCTCGGCGCCGGTGAGGAAGCCGAGGCGGTCGAGCGGGGCGCCCGTCGCCTCGAAGAGGGGCCGGTTCTCCGCGAGGATCTCCAGGCCTCGGCCCTCGTTGCGGGAGAGGGCGCAGAACTCCAGGTGGAGGCCGACCTCGGCCTGCATGCCGGTGCTGCCGCGCACCTTGCGGTAGCCGGTGAGGTGGTGGGAGCGCGCCTCGTCGGTGCGGCCGGTGCGCAGCAGCGGCAGCAGGGCGCGCGCCTGGCTCATCTGGGGTTCCTCGCTGCACGCCTGCTCGCCGTCGAGGACGGGCCGCCAGGTGTCGAGGGCGCGCTGGTCGTCGCCGGTGGTGACGTGGTGCCAGGCGTGGTGCCGGGTCTCGCACGCCTCGCAGTCGCTGAGGTCGGTGCGGGGCCTGGTGGCCCACAGGTCGTACGCGTCGGCGACGCCGGTGCCGGTGTGGTGGGCGAGGTGGTAGCGCATGGCGGCCACGGGCTGGACGCCGTGGTCGGCGGACTCGTACCGGCTGCGCATCTGGTCGATCCAGCCGCCGATGGTCGCCAGCGGCATCTCGGGGACCTGGAGGAGGGAGGTGGTCACCCACTTGAAGCGCCAGAAGACCTGGTGGGCCTCGTAGGGGCTGAAGGAGTCGGGGTCGGAGTCCCACAGCTTGAGGACGCGGGCGAAGGCGACGGGCGACTTGCGCTGCTCGCCGGTGAACTCGTACGCCGTCATGAGTTCGAGGAGCGCCGTGACGAGCACGTCGCTCTTCTCGAAGGCCTCGGCGGCCTCGACGAGTTCCTCGGCGGTGATGGTGCGCGCCAGTCCGTGGGGGCGTTCGTGGTTCTCGCGGAGAGCTTCGACGACGGCCTCGGGGGTGTCCAGCATCTACAGTTCCTTCCGGGGCTCGAAGCCGGGGGCGGCGTCGCCGGGGTGGTGCATGGCGTGGGTGAGCAGGCCGATGAAGGCCCGGTTGAGCAGGGCGCTCTCACTCGCGCGCAGCGGGCGGCGGCTGAGCAGCAGCGCCTGCCCGTACAGGGCCTCGGCGGTGGTGACGGCGAGGCCGCGTTCGCCGATGGTGAGGGCCTGGCGGACCAGCGGGTTGAGGTGGTTGAGCACGAGCTGGGCGCGCGGGGTCTCGTCGCGGAGCGAGCCGAGGATGTCGGCCCACAGGCCGTCGCTGTCCGCGGCCAGGCCGGACCGGGTGCGCTCGTGCCGGGCGTCGCGGTTGTCGAGGAGCAGCGCGGGTGCGGTGACGGGCTGGAAGTCGCGCAGGACGACATCGCAGTCGTGGACGCCGATGGTCTCGCGGGCGACCGCGAGGAAGGCGGCGGCGCGCAGTTCGGCACCGGGGTCGACGGCGTCGAGGTGGGCGGTGACGGTGGCCGGGTCGAGGTCGGTGACGGACGTGCCGGGACGGATCTCGGGGAGCCGGTGCACGAGGTCGCGGTCGTAGGTGTAGCCGCCGTTGACGACGCCGAGTCCGGCGGCGGAGGCGATCGGCGCCACTTGGCGGAACTCCTCGACGCTGCGCGTCACGAGGAGCGTCGGGTGGGTCCGCGCGAACTCCTCCAGGGTGACGTTGCCGTCGGTGGTCTCGAACGGCAGCCAGGGCAGCACGATCCGCAGCAGCTCGTCGTCGTAGCGGGCGAGCGCCTTGACCGCGAGGTGGTGGGTGTCGATGAAGCGGTGGAGGAGGGCGGGGTCGCTGGCGGCGAGCCCGGTGAGCCAGTCGCGGATGCGGTCGCCGAGGGCGTCCCGTACGGCGGACAGTGTGCCGTCCTCGTACAGCGCCTCGCGGGACGCGGTCGGCCGCAGGCTGGTGGTGTCGATGACGCAGCGGACGAAGAACGCCCATTCGGGGAGCAGTTCGGGCGCCTTGTCGGAGAGCAGCATGCCCTTGAGGTGGACGCGGTGTCCGGCGCGCTGCGCCGGGCTCACGGCGGCCGGCAGGACGTAGGCGACGCCGCGGAGTCCGGCGGCCGGCAGGTCCAGCTCGATGGAGTCGAGCGGGGTGAAGTCGAAGAGGTCGCGGCAGTACGCGGTGTACGCCTCGCGCTTGGCGAGCGGGGAGCGGTGCGTCCGCTCCCACGGCGGCGCCTCGTTGATCCGGTGGGTCTCGCCGCGCGCGTCGACGACGGTGACCTCATGGCGCAGGAGCCCGCCGTAGTGCCGGGCCAGGGAGACGACCTGTCGGGGGGCGGTCCACTCGGCGTTGTCGGCGCGCGGCACGAGCGTGACCGTGGTGCCGGGCTCGGGGAGCGTCGCGGCGGGCAGGGTGCGGATGGTGTAGCGGCCGTCGGAGTGGCCGCGCCACTCGACGGTGGGGGCGGCCGGGTCGGCGGCGGACCGGCTCAGGACGGTGATCTCGTCGGCGACGACGAAGCAGGCGAGCAGGCCGATGCCGAACTGGCCGATGAAGTCCCCGCGCTCGGCGGCGAGCCCGGCGCCGTCGAGGGCGCCGTCGGCGGTCCGCTTGGAGCTGCGCCCGATGGTGGCGAGGAAGCGGTGCACATCGGCTTCGGTGAGGCCGACGCCGGTGTCCGTGACGGTCAGCGTCTCCCCGGTGCGCACGGTGATCGCGCCGGGCGTGCCAGGGTGGAGCGCCTGCCGGGCGGTGATGGCGTCGACGGCGTTCTGCAGCAGTTCGCGCAAGTAGACGCGGGGGCTGGAGTAGAGGTGGTGGGAGAGCAGGTCGACCAGGCCGCGGAGGTCCACCTGGAAGGTGTGGGCGGTCGGGGAGGTCTCGGGGTGGGACACCTGGCGCAGTCCTTCGGTGCGCGCCCGCGCGCTGTGCGGCGCGGACGGGGTGCGGTGGGATGGATCCGTACGGGAGGGGTGGGGCGGGTGGGAGGGGTGGGAGGACGAGGGGCGGGCGGACCGGGAGGGCTGAAGCCGGAGCCGGAACCGGTACGCGGGCGGGCGGGCGGATCGGACGACTGGAGGCACGGACGCCCGGTGCGGCTGGAGAGCCGTAGGGGCTGGGAGTCCGAAGGGGCGGAGGTCCGGGGCTTCGAGGCTCCGGGGCTCTGCCCATGGGGCGGCGGTGCCTCTCGGCGTCCGCCGCGCGGCGCTCCCGGTCCCGCCGTTCGCCCCGGTCCCGCTCCTCAGCGTCCGGCGTAGGCCCTGTGCTCCTTGTACGCCTTGGCCGGGTCGGAGCCGTTGAGGTAGTACCAGGGGAACTCGGTGACCCGTCCTTCCGTGGCCCGGAAGCACTCCCGGGCCGAGGCGGTGTCGCCGGCCAGCGAGAACGCCATGGCGAAGGTGTTGAGGACCGGGAGCCAACCGCTTCCCTGGACGAAGTCCGGGTGGCGGAAGGAGTGGTCGGCGGCCTCGTTGAGCGAGGCGATCACTTCGGGCCGCTGGATGTAGCGGGCGTCGGGGCCGGAGTCGAGGGCGAGCCAGTGCTCCAGGTGCGCGACGGCGACGAGCTGGCCGAGCAGCGACCCGCCGGGCGCGCCGAAGGCCGCGGCGCGGGCGAAGGCGTGCATCTCCTCGTGGGAGCCGCTCCACTTCTCGCAGACCTGCTGCAAGCGCTGCTGGTGCGCGCCCAGGTGGTGCGGGTCGCGGCGGACGCTCGCCTCGAAGCGGCGCCGTGCCACGTCCTGTCCGACCTGGAGGCCGCGGCCGGTGATCTGGAGGCCGTACCAGGGCGAGAGCCAGCCGGGCTCCCGCTCGGCGACCTCGTACAGCCACGCCTCGGCCGTGGTCAGACGCTCGAAGAAGATCCGGAACTGCTCGCGGGACACGTCCTTGGCGCGGGCGGCCGTCCTGGCCTCCCAGGCCCAGCTGATGTGCCGGACGGCCGCGACGAGGCGCGGCAGTGTCGCCTCGGGGTCCGCCGCCATCACGTCGGCGATCCACCGCTCGACTCCGGCGACGTCGCCGACGGCCCAGAGGAGGCCGGTGCGGTCCTCGCTCTCGGACCGGGCTTCGAGCACGTCCCGTACGGTCGCCCAGTCCGCCGCCTCGGCGGCCTCGCGGACACGGCGCGCGTCCGGGTCGCGGGCGTCCCCTTCGACGCGCGCGACGGGCCGCCCCGTCCATCGTCCCAGCGTGTTCCCCAACTCCCGGAGCACCGCCATCTCCCCACCCCTTGCTGTGTGCGCACGAGGCGGCTGATGATCGTCCCACCCCGTGGGTGTAGTGACTATCACGCGCGACCGACAATCGCACACCTGTATGTGCCCGCAGGTCAGGTAGGTCGGATCGGGCAGGCCGGGCGGAGGGTGCGGCTTGCGGGTGGTCTTGTCCGTGTACGGGGCCCACGGCAGCGTGGAGCCGGTGGCGGGGCCCGCGACGCGACTGCGGGAGCGGGGCGCGCGGCGGGCCGCTGACCGCCTGACCTCGACGTCGGCCCGGGCCGAAGGCGGGGCCGATGCCGGGTCCGGGGCCGGCTTCGGGGCAGAGGTCACCGTCAGGGGCGGAGCACGGGCATGGCGACGTCCGCCCAGAGGACGCGGGGCGGGGTCGGGCGGGAGACCGGGGGCTGGTCCTCGGGCCTCCAGATCCGGGCGGTCTCTCCGGCGGTGCTTCCCATCGGTGCCCAGCCCGGGTCACCGGTCGCGGCGAAGTCCGCCCAGGCGCGGACCATGCGCCGGGCCAGCTCACGGTCCTCGGGGGTGGGGGCTCCGCCGATGAGGAACGACAGGCGGGGGTCGTCGAGGTTCCCCCAGGCGAAGGGCATGTCCGCGCAGTGCCAGGCGCGGATATGCGTACCGTCCGCCGCCTCGCGCCGGCGGTCGAAGAGGGACAAGTGTGCCCGGCCGCCGGCCCCGGCGTGGGCCTCGGCGAGGCGGTGGGCGAACTCGGTGAAGAGCAGGTCGCCGAAGACGGAGAGGTGGACGTCGGGGACCTGGGCACGGGGCGTCGCGGCGCGGTAGCCGGCGAGCAGTTCCTCCGGGAGGCCGAAGTCGGCCGCGAAGCGGGCGAGTCGGGCGCCGGTGGTGAGCTTGGCGCAGCTTCCGACGGCGTCGAGGAGCCAGTACTCCTCCGTGGTGTGGCAGACGAGCAGGTCCACGTCCCGGGCGACTCCGGAGGCCAGTGCCGCGAGGGGGTCGACGGGCAGGGTGACGCCACCGAGGACGGGGGCGAAGAGGGAGGGGTCGTAGTGGCGGGAGCCGGAACCGGGATCGCTCCGGTACGCCTCGACGACCCGGTCGGCGGCGGCGACCAGGGCGTCGGGGGCCGCCGACGCGAGGCCGGCGGGCGTGGCGGGGCAGCCCGCCGCCGCCGCGATCTCGCGGGTGGTCGACGCGGCGATGTCGGGTGTGTGGAAGACACTGGCCGGACTGTGGGCGACGGCCCGGCGGAACAGGCCGCGGGCCCCGTCCATGACCATCAGGCACGCCACCGACGCGGCTCCGGACGACTGGCCGGCGAGCGTGACGTTGCCGGGGTCGCCGCCGAACGCGGCGATGTTCTCCCGCGTCCAGCGCAGGGCGGCGACCTGATCGAGAAGGCCCCGGTTGTCGGGGGCGCCGGGCACGTGCCCGAAGCCCTCGAAGCCCAGGCGGTGGTTGAGGGTCACCACCACCAGCCCGGCCCGGGCGAGCGCCGTGCCGTCGAAGTCGGGCTGGGCGGAGGAGCCGAAGGTGTACGCGCCGCCGTGCAGCCAGACGAGCACCGGAAGGCGGTCGCCGCCGTCCGCGGGGGTCCAGACGTTGACGGTGAGGACGTCCTCGTCGCCGGGCGACCAGACAGGGGCTCCGGGCAGCTCCGCCGACTGCGGCGCGATCGGCCCGAACGCCGTGCCGTCCCGTACCCCGCTCCACGGCTCGGCCGGGAACGGTTCGCGGAAGCGGCGGGCGCCGAACGGCGGTGCCGCGTAGGGGATGCCGAGCACGGCGACGACGTCGGCCGCGGCCCGGAACCCCCGGACGGCGCCGGAGTGCGTCTCGAAGACGTCGTCCACGGGAAGTGCCTCGTTTCGTTCGGGAGAGGAGGGTACGGGGCGGGGTGCGGGACCCCAGCCTCGCGGCCCGTCACCCGTCCGGTCCAACACCTGAACCGTCGTGATCCACGCACTCTCGTTGTCAATAGGGGCGGTGAACGGAGGGCGCGCGGAGGACAGGGGGCCGCCGGATCACCGGCGGGGACCGCTGCTAGATTCGTCCGCCATGCGATCCAAGGACTTCGACCTCGACTTCCGCGACAGGGCCCGGCGGACGAGCGCCTGGGGCGTCGGGCTGCTGGCCGTGGCCGGACTGCTGTGGGCGTGGTGCGCGGTGCTGCTGCTCACGTCGTACGAGGTGGACCGCAAGCCCGACGACAAGTACCCGGCCGAGTGCGAGGCCCGCCTCCTGACCGACGAGAGCACCGCCAACCGGGGCCTGCGCCAGAACTCCTGGTGCCAGAACGAGCGCGACTGGCCCGAGGCCCTGGCCGTCCTCGGACTCTCCCTCCCCGTCTCGATCGCCGGCGTCGCCCTCCTCACCACCGGCACCGTGAGCCGGCGCATGAGCGCACACGCCGAGGCCATGCGTGAACTGGACCGACTCGTCGAGGCGCGGGACGCCTGACCCCGTCGCCGCCCGGCGGTCCATCTCGCCGCCCGCCGGTCCGATCTCGCGGCCCTCTCAGCCCTCGCGGCCCGGCTGTCCGACACCGCCGCCCGACTGTCCGACGTCGCGGCCGCCCTGCGTTCCGGCGACCGGGTCACCCGGTCGTCCGGCTGTGGTCGGCGTGACCGGGGCGTCCTTTCGTACGCTGGCGGCATGCGTATGCGCCCTACCTTGAGCTGGACCCCGACCGAGGACCTCCCGCCGGGGACGACGGACCTGGAGCCGGTCGTCGACGTGGTGCGGGCGGGGGGTGTGCTGGTGCTCAGCGGAGCGGGGATCTCGACCGAGTCGGGGATCCCCGACTACCGGGGCGAGGGCGGCAGCCTGAGCCGGCACACACCGATGACGTACCAGGACTTCACCGGCGGGGCCGCGGCCCGGCGGCGGTACTGGGCGCGCAGCCATCTGGGCTGGCGGACGTTCGGACGGGCCCGGCCGAACGACGGACACCGGGCGGTGGCCGCCTTCGGGAGGGAAGGGCTGCTCGGCGGGGTGATCACCCAGAACGTCGACGGCCTGCACCAGGCCGCCGGCAGTGACGGGGTCGTGGAGCTGCACGGAAGTCTCGACCGGGTGGTGTGTCTGGGCTGCGGCGACGTCAGCGCGCGGCGGGAGCTGGCGCGGCGGTTGGAGGAGGCCAATCCCGGGTTCGATCCGGTGCCCGCCGCGCTGAACCCCGACGGGGACGCCGACCTCACGGACGAGCAGGTCGCGGATTTCCACGTGGTGCCGTGCGTGGTGTGCGGCGGGGTGCTCAAGCCGGACGTGGTGTTCTTCGGCGAGACGGTGCCGGCGGCGCGGGTGGAGCACTGCCGGGCGCTGGTGCGGGAGGCGGCTTCGGTGCTGGTGCTGGGGTCGTCGCTGACGGTGATGTCGGGGCTGCGTTTCGTGCGGCAGGCGGCGCAGGCCGGCACGCCGGTGGTGATCGTCAACCGGGATCCGACGCGGGGCGACCGGCTCGCCGCGGCCCGTGTCGAGCTCCCTCTGGGCAAGGCGCTCACCTCCGTCGCGGAACGGCTGGGGGTGCCCGTCGGCTGACGGGCCTCTCCCTCCGCGTCAGGTGAGGGCCTGGGCGGCGTAGAGGGCGCCGATCGTCGTGGCGAGCGTGCCGAGGAGGAGCCGGAGGGCGCGTTCCGGGAGGCGGGGCTGGAGGCGGGCGCCGAGGTAGCCGCCGACGAGGCCGCCGAGGCCGCAGGCCAGGCCGAGCCACCAGTCGGGGGCGATGTCGCCGGTGCCGAGGAGGGACAGGACGGCGTACGTGGCCGCGCCGACGACGGAGGTCACGAACGTGGTCGCGAGGGCGGCCGGCGCGACCCGCGCCACGGGCAGTCCCCGTGCCACGAGCACAGGACCGACGAGGGAGCCGCCGCCGATGCCGTAGATGCCGCCGACGACCCCTACGGCGAGGGCGAGCGCGGTCAGCCCGGCCGGGGAAGGCTCCACGACCGGAGAAGGCTCCCGGGCCGGAGAAGGCTCCACGACCGGTGAAGGCTCCCCGGCTGGGGAAGGTTCCGCGGCCAGGGAGGCCGCCGGGCCGGGGCGGCGGGCCGGGAGGAGGGTGCGGGCGCAGAGCCAGACGCCCAGGGGCAGGAGGAGTCCCGCGATCAGAAGGCGGTAGACCGTCGGGCCCGGCAGGGCGTACACGCGGATCACGGCGCCGACCACCACCCCGGGCAGCGTGCCGGCGACGAGGCGCCGGGCCAGCGGGCCGCGCAGGGCGCCGTCGCGGCGGTAGCGCCAGAGGGCGCCGGGGCCGGCCACCACGTTGAACAGCAGGTTCGTCGGTGTGATGGAGGGGTTCGGCACGCCGAAGACGCTGAGGTGGACCGGGAGGAGGAAGACGGCACCCGACACCCCGACGGGCGCGGTCACCACCGAGATCAGCAGGCCGGCCGTCACGCCCGCCACCAGCGTCCATTCCATCGCCCGCGCTCCCCCGCCCCGTCCCTCTGCCCGTCCCCCGGCCCGTCCCCCGGCCTGTCGGCCGTGGATCAGTATCCGCCGCATCCACCCGCCCCTGCGGTGGGGGGGTGGGGCGGTCAGGCAGCGGGGGCGAGACCCCAGGCGGCGGCCTTCGCGGCGGCGGCGGCACGGTTGGGGACGTCGAGCTTCGCGAGGATGTGCTCGACGTGGGTGCCCACCGTGCGGGGCGTGATGTACAGGCGCTCGGCGATCTGCCGGTTGGTGCGGCCGGCCGTCAGCTCGGCGAGCACCTCCAGCTCCCGAGGCGAGAGCCCGCCGGGCCGGGCCGTCTCAGCGCGAGGCGAGAGCCCGCCCGGCCGGGCCGCCTCCGCGCGGGGCGCGGGCACGGCGCCCTCCGGAGGCGGCGCGGCCTCGCAGGAGGCCACCGCCGCGGCGAGGGACTCCGTGAGGAGGGTGACGACGGCGCGGGCCGGGGCTGGGGTGCGGCGGCGCCCGCGGACGCTGATGTTCAGCATCCCCACGTACCGCCCGTCGGCGGCGAACAGGCACTGGGCCACGCCGTCCTCGATCCCGAGGGGGGACAGCACGTCCTGGAAGCCCGGTGACGCGGCCAGCAGGTCCCGCGGGACGTCCCCGAGCCAGAGCCCGCCCCGCGCCGGACCGCGCAGCACCGGGAACACCGGGTCGTGGTGGAGCCGGGTCTCGATGTACGCCGTCGCGTCCTCGGGATAGCTGCCGGCCAGCGTGGTGTGGCGCCGCCGCCGCGGGTCCCACCGGGTGAGGGAGGCGTGGTCGTGCCGGACCACCTCGGCCAGGGCCGTCAGGACCGTGTCGGCGCTCGCGGCGCCGGCCGCGGCGCTCCTGGCGGCTTCCCGGACGCGGAGGGCCGAGTCCAGAAGGTCCGCCGTGTCGTGCTGTGCTGCCATCCCTCCAGGATGATCATCCGCTCGGGGTACGTCAATCGAGCAGGGTGTCGTGCACGATCCGCCCGTCCATGACGGTGAGCACGACGGGCATCTCCGGGATGGTGTGCGGGTCGGCGCCGAGCAGGTCCCCGGCCACGACGCACAGGTCGGCGACCTTGCCGGGCTCCAGGGAGCCCTTCCAGTCGTCGGCGAAGTCCTGCCAGGCGGCCTCGATGGTGTACGTGCGGATGGCCTCGGCCAGCGCGATGCGCTGCTCCGGGCCGCTGACCCGGCCGGCGGCCTTCGACTCGCGCAGCACCATGGTGGCGACGCCCTGGCGCCAGTCCGGGTGGGTGACGGGCGCGTCGGAGCCGCTGGCGACCCGGACACCGGCGTCGATGGCGTCGCGGTAGGGCCAGGCGTAGGCGGCGCGGCCGGCGCCGACGAAGTCCTCCTCCATGTCGGCGACGGTCCACTTGATGGTGGGGTTCATGTTGACGCCGTAGCCGTGCGCGGCGAGCACCTTCATGCTGTGGGCGGTGAGGAAGTCGCCGTGGATGACGTAGTGGCGGGCGTCGTCGCGCGGATGGGCGGCGGCGGCCTCGGCGAACGCGTCCGCGACGGTGTCGATGGCCCGGTCGCCGGTGGCGTGGACGCCCAGCTGGTGCCCTGCGGCGTGGGCGTGCCGGACCATGGCCCGGATCTCGCCGACCCGCTCGTCGTCGATGTCGCCGCCGACGCAGAGGGAGCCGCATCCGCCGCCGACGTACGGCTCGTGCATCCAGGCCGTCTTGTTGGGGACGATGCCGTCGGCGAAGACCTTCACGCCGTGGACGGCGAGGCGGCGGGGGTCGTCGCCGACCGTGGTGCCGGCCAGGGCGTCGAGGTTCCGCGCGAACTCCTCCGCGGTGCTCGCCATGCCGGTGGGCAGGACCAGGACGCCGACGCGGGCGGTCAGTTCGCCGTCGGCCAGCAGTCGGCGGTAGACGTCCAGGGTTTCCGCGCCGAGCGCGCCGCGCATGATGCCGTCGCCTCCGGGACCGAGACCCGGCTCGGTGTAGCTGGTGATGCCGAGCCCGGCGAGCGTGGCGAGGGTCGAGCGGATCGCCTCGGTCCGTTCCCGCCGGCCGAGCGGCGGCAGCGCGTTCTGGACGAGGGCCTGCGCCCCCTCGTGGAGCAGGCCGGTCGGCTCGCCCTCGGCGTCCGCGACGATGGCGCCGCCGGGCGGGGCGACGGTGTCGCGGTCGACGCCCATGAGCGCGAGGGCCTGGGAGTTGACCCAGGTGGCGTGTCCGGAGAAGGAGTACAGGACGACGGGGTGGTCCGGGCTGACGGCGTCGAGATCGGCCCGCGAGGGCTGCCGGGACGGGTCGGCGACGCACTCGTCGAGGTAGCCGGTGTCCCAGCCGTGTCCGGTGATCCACTGTCCGGCGGGCGTACGCCCCACGGCCTCCCGTACCGACGCGGCCACGTCCGCGAGGGAGGCGACCGCCGGATGGCTCAGGTCGAGGGAGAGCGGCGGGGTGGACATGCCGAAGGCGCAGCCGTGCAGATGGGAGTCGTTGATGCCGGGGAGCAGCGTGGCACCCGCCAGGTCGACGACGCGGGTGTCGGGTCCGACGAACGGGGCGACGTCCTGGCGCGTGCCGACGGCGCTGATGACCGCGCCCGTCACCGCCAGGGCCTCGGCCACGGAGAATTCCGCGTCGACCGTGACCACCCGTCCACCGACGAACACCAGATCCGCATACGTGCCCACAGAGGGTCCTTTCGAAGGGCGGGCGCCCGACCGGCACCCGCGAACGATCTCCGAGGAGCATCGCCGGACGGACCTTCACCGCACATCGGTCGTTCCACCGATACGGGCATCCGCACGGGCCGCCCGGACCTCTCCCGCGAGCCCTCCGAAGGGGCGGTCCCTACCGGCGCCACGAGCCCTTCGAAGGGGCGGTCCCTTCCGGCGCCACGAGCCCTTCGACGGGCGGTCGCTTCCTGCGCCGCGAGCCCTTCGAAAGGGCGGCCCTTTCAGGCGCCCGGAGGTGTACGAAGGGCCGGCCCCACCCGACACCGCGAGCCCTCCGAAGGGCCGGTCCCCTCCGGCGCCGGGAGACCGGCACGGGGCGGGGGACGACCGGCCGGGGGCGTGGGTGCGGGGCGGCCCGCCGGAGGGCTCGCCGGCGCGGGACGGTCAGCGGGGAGCGGAGGCCGCCGGCGGGGTCCGTCGCGGCGGATGGGCGGCACCATCGCGGCGGAGGCGCGGCAACATCGCGGCAACGAACCCTTCGTATCGCGTGCATGGAATACGCGCGGGCCCCCTCGTAGCGTCCTTCTCGGCGCTTTCCCGCCGACCCCGCACACAGACGAAAGGTCCCTACTGTCATGGGCACGTCTAGTTCGTCCGGTCCCAGTCGCCGTGGAGTCCTGGGTACCGCCGCGGCCGTCGCCGCCGGTGCCGCCCTGCCCGCCCTCGGCGCCGCCCCCGCCCGGGCCGCCGCCGCGCGGCCGAACGTGCTGCTGATCGTCACCGACGACCAGCCCAAGCAGACCGAGTGGGCCACGCCCAGGACCGTCGCCTGGCTGGCCGGCCGGGGAGTGCGCTTCACCCACGGACATGTGACCACCCCGCTGTGCTCCCCCTCGCGCTCCTCGGTCTTCTCCGGCCGCTTCGCCCACAACCACGGCGTGCGCAACAACAGCGCCTCCCACTCCCTGGACCAGCGCACCACCCTGCAGCGGTACCTGAAGCAGGCCGGATACCGCACGGGACTGTTCGGGAAGTACCTCAACGCGTGGGACGTCGCCGACAACCCTCCGCACTTCGAGGACTTCGCGCTCCTGCGACCCTCGTACACGGACGGCACGTTCAACGTGAACGGCACCGTGCGGACCATCCCCGGCTACACGACCACCGTCATCAAGAACCGCACCCTCGCCTTCCTCGAGGCATCCCGCACCGACGACCGCCCCTGGTTCGCCTACGTCACCCCGTACGCCTCGCACGGCCCCTTCACGCCGGAGCCCAAGTACGCCGGCTCCGAGGTGCCCGCCTGGGACGGCCGCCCCTCCGTCCCCGAGGCGGACCGCAGCGACAAGCCCGCCTATGTCCGCGACGCCACCCAGACGCTGGAGGACGGCCGCCAGGTGCGCGCCAAGCAGCTGCGCGTCCTGCGCTCGGTGGACGACGCCGTGCAGGCCTTCCGCGACAAGCTGGCAGCCCTGGGGCAGCTCGACAACACGCTGGTCATCTACATCGGGGACAACGGCTTCAACTGGGCCGATCACGGCCTGACCGGCAAGGCCGTCCCCTACCGTCCCGCCCACGAGGTCCCGTTCTACCTCTCCTGGCCCGCCGGCGGACTCGGCGGCGGCACCACCGACGACCGCATCGTCGCGAACATCGACATCGCCCCCACCGTCCTGGACGCGGCCGGGATCACCCCGGACACACCGCACGACGGGCACTCCCTGCTCGGTGCCCACTCCCGGGACCACCTGCTCGTCGAGTGGTGGAGGCAGGGCTCGGGGGCGGCCGCGAAGCACACCTGGTCGTCCTACGTCGCCAAGGACCGCCAGTACACGGAGTACTACGACCTGCACACCGACGCCGCCGGCACGGTGACCGGTACGGGTCAGGTGAGGTTCCGCGAGTACTACGACCTGCGGGCGGATCCCTACCAGCTGCGCAACAGCCTCCACCAGGCCACGCCCGCGGACGAGCGGGCCCTCGGGATCCCGGACCTCGCGGCCGCCCTGGCCGCCGACCGCGCCTCCTGACTCCGGAGAGCCGTGGGGCCTACGGGAACGGGGGCGGGTTCGGGGGCTCCGGGTCGGGCAGCGGCGGTACGGGCTCCGGCCCGCCGGGGCCCGGTCCCGGTGTCGGCCCGGGGCCGGGGACGGGTCCGGGCAGCGGACCGGGCGTGGGCGTCGGCCCGGGGCCGGGCGGCGGGGTGGGGCTCGGGGGCACCGGGTCGTTCGGCGGCGGGATGGTCATCGTTCTCCTCCGGACGTCTCTCGATCGGGTCGGCCGCGTCGGCCGTCTCCTTCGTCTCGGCCGCGTCGTTCGCCGCGGCCGTCCCGGCGCCTACCCGCGCCGCGCGCGGCCATTCCCCCGGGGCGCGGGTCACAGCACGTCGCGCCGCTCCTCGGTGACCGTGGGGGCGACGGGCGGGACGACCATCCTGCGGCGGCGCAGGATGCTGCTGTAGACCAGGGTGCCGATGATGCCGACCGCCATCAGGATCAGCCCGACGAGATCGAGGTCGACCGACTGGACCTCCCAGTCGGTCGCGAAGGTGAGGATGGCTCCGACGGCGATCAGGATGATGCACAGTCCCAGACCCATGACTGGTTCCTCCCTTGTGGGTTGGATGCGGTGCCCGCGTACCCCGGTGGCTCGCGTTCATTCCGGAACGGGGCGCGCCCACGCCGTGGGGACGGCGTGGGCGCGGGGGTTTCGCGAGGTGCGTGACCCGGGGGTCGACCGGAGGCCGGGAGGGTCAGAAGACGCTGACGCCGTAGGCGCTGAGGGCTTCGGTGACGGGCTGGAAGAAGGTGGTGCCGCCGGAGGAGCAGTTGCCGCTGCCGCCGGAGGTGAGGCCGAGGGCGGTGGTGCCGGAGAACATGGCGCCGCCGCTGTCGCCGGGCTCCGCGCAGACGTTGGTCTGGATCAGGCCGTACACGATGTCGCCGCCGCCGTAGTTGACGGTGGCGTTGAGGCCGGTGACGGTGCCGCCGCGCAGGCCGGTGGTGCTGCCGCTGCGCTGGACGGACTGTCCGACGTAGGCGTTGCCGGCGGAGGTGATGTCCCGGTAGCTGCCGTTGTAGAGGTAGACCCGGCCGTCGGCGGCCGAGGCGTTGGAGTGGCGGATGATGCCGTAGTCGTTGGTGGGGAAGCTGGAACCGGCGCGGCTGCCCAGCAGGGCGGTGTTGGCGGAGTTGGTGTACCAGGTGCTCGCGGAGTCGGTGCAGTGTCCGGCGGTGAGGGCGTAGTAGGTGCTGCCGCTGCGGACGTTGAAGCCCAGGGAGCAGCGGCCGCCGCCGGCGTAGATGGCCTGCCCGCCGGCGATGAGCTTGTCGAAGGTGCCGGTGGTGCGCTCGATCTTCAGGTGCGCGGCGTTGGCGCCGGCGGCCTTGCGGAGGGTGGCGATCTCGTCCTGGGTGACGGTCGTGTCGACGGTGACGACCACCTTGCCGGTGGCCTGGTCGGTGTACCAGGCGGTGCCGGGGACGTCGGCCTGGAGCACGGCCTCGCCGGCGGAGGCGAGCGCTCCGGCGGTGGCGCGGGGGGTGGCGGCCTCCTGGGCGGAAGAGGTGGGGGCAGCCAGCGCGGTGGCGGCGACGAAGGCGCCGAGGACGGCGAGGAGGCGGGTGCCCTTGGTGAGGCCGCGGCTTCGGGTCGATCGGTTCACAGGATCCTCCGTATGGGGGGCGGGCCGCTGGGTGGGCGGCTCGGGCGGGGGTGCGATCGGCTGGGTACGCCGACATGAACCTGACAAGCTCAGGAGGAATCCTCGACTCCGCCGGGGAGCGGGACAAGGTGAACTTTCGGCCGCTCTACGCGCGTCCACAGCGGCCCTCCCGAGCACGCCTCCCGCCCGACCCCCGCAGGCCCGCCGTCGGACCCCGGGCGGAAAACCGATCAGAAACTTGCAGAGACCCGTTGCAGCTCAGACGCGGAGGGCCGCGCTCCGCAGCCCCCGCTCCCCCGACCCGCCCCGCGCGGCGGCGCGGGAGCGTTCCCATGTGCTCCGGCACCGTCGGTACGGGGGCAGTGGTCCGCGTTTACGACGGTCCGGGAGATGGCCGGTTCGCCACCTTGCGCGGACCGAGCCGGCCGGTCGTGGCACGTCCGGCGCCGACCCGGGCCGGCGCCGGACGTTCAGCCGCCGTCGTGGACGCTCAGGAGCCGTCCCGGCCGACGCCGGTCGTTCACGACAGGAACTCGCCGTCCCGGGCCACGACGACACCCCCGTGCACGACGAGGTCGCGCTGCGGCATGTCGACCACGACCTGCGGCAGCCCTTGGCCCCGCACCAGGACGAAGTCGGCGGGGGCACCGGGCGTCAGGTCGGCGTGCGCGAGACCCATGACGTCCGCGCCGCCGTGGGCGGCGGCCCGGTAGCAGTCCGCCAGCTCCTCGTCGAGCCGCACGTCGGTGACCCAGCCGAGGATGTGGGCCCGGTGGAGCATGTCGGCGTTTCCGAACGGGCTCCAGGAGTCACGGACGCCGTCGGAGCCGAGGCCGACGCGGACGCCGTGCTCGCGCAGGCGGGCGATCGGGAGGACGAGGTCGCGGGAGGGAGCCACGGTGGTGAGCGCGATGTCCTGGTCGGCGAGGTCGGCCGCGAGGGCGTCCAGGTCCCGGTCGGAGAGCTCCGGCAGGCAGAAGACGTGACTGATCGTCACCTTGCCGGTCAGGGAGAGGGCCCTGGTCCGGTCGATGATGCCGCGGATGGCCCGTACGCCCTCGTCACCTCCGTCGTGCAGGTGGATGTCCACACCGACGCCGTGCCGGTCCGCGATCCCGAAGACCGTGTCGAGGTGCGCGTCCAGGGCGTGGTCGAAGCCGATGGGGTCGATGCCGCCGATCATGTCGACGACGCCCCGGCGGGCGCCTTCCTCCAGCAGCCGGGCCGTGCCGGGCGTGCGGATCACCCCGTGCTGCGGGAACGCGACGATCTGCACGTCCAGCGCGTGGACGAGCCGGCGACGCGCCTCGGCCAGGCCCTCGACGCCGGCGAGGCCGTACGCCGGGGCCACGTCGGCGTGGGCCCGCATCCCCCGCGTCCCGCGGCTGACGGCGTGGCTCATCAGCCCGTACGCGCGCTCCGCCACCGAGCGGGTCTGGGCCCGGAACAGCTCCACGTCCTGCTCGACGAAGTCGGCGATGGTCTCGGCCGGACGGCGGGAGACCCACGGTCCGCCCCACGTCGTCTTGTCGGGGTGGATATGGGCGTCCACCAGGGACGGAAGGGCGATCCGGCCGCCGCCGCGCACCACCTTCGCGCCGCGCGGCGCCGGCCCGTCCGCGATCTTCCCGTCCACGACCACCAGGTCGGTGGAGGCCCCGCCGAACGGACGCACGTCGCGGAACACGACCGTACGCGCCCGGCGGTCCGCCGTACCTCCGGCCCCGTGAGCGACGGGCGCGGCGGCCGGGACGGCGGCGGCCGGGGGTGCGGTGACGGCCGCCGCCGCGGTCGTACCGGCCAGGGCCGCGGCTCCGGCCAGCATGGAACGGCGCGAGACCGCACCGGTGGGGGCCGAGGACTGCTGCATCGGGAACTCCTTGGGGAGAGGGCGCGGCCAGCCGGGGAGAGACCCCGGACCGGAACGGGAGGAGAAGAGAGGGAGGCGGAGGGCCGGAAGGGGTCAGACGGGGATGCCCGCGCGGATCACACGGACCGGCGCCTTCAGGAGCGAGAGGTCGGCGAGCGGGTCGCCCGCGAGGAGCAGGGCGTCGCCGGCGTATCCGCGGGCGAGGCGCCCCACCGTGCGGTCGAGGCCGAGGAGGCGGGCGGCGCCGGTGGTGGCGGTGCGGAGGGCGTCGAGCGCCGGCAGGCCGGCGGCGTGCATGAGCTCGACCTCGCGGCCCACGGGGTCGACGATGCCGCCGGAGGAGTCGGTGCCGGCGGCGAGCGGGACACCGAGCTCGTACGCGGCCCGCACGGCCCGCTTCAGGACGGGAAGGAAGGCGCGGCCCCGTTCGGCGAGGACCGGATCGGCGCTCTCCGCGAGGCCGGCGATGGCCGTGAGGGTCGGGGTGAAGTACGTGTCACGGCGTCGCATCTCGCGGAGCGTGCGCTCACCGACGAACACGCCGTGCTCCAGGGAGCGGACGCCGGCCGTGACGGCGTCGTGGCAGCCCTTCTCGCTGTAGCTGTGGCAGAGCACGCCCTTGCCGTGGCGGCGGGCCGCAGCCACGATCTCGGCCAGCTGCTCGCGCGAGTACACCTGGGTGAGCGGGTCCTGGTCGGGGAGGCCGGCACGCTCGTTGACCCTGGTCTTGATGACGTCGGCCCCGCGGGCGGCGTTGACGTCGACCATGCGGCGCAGCGCCTCGGCCGACCGTACGCCGTCCTTCGCCCGGACCAGCGGGGTGAGGTCCGGGTCGGCGAGGAGCGTGTCACCGGGCAGCGGGGTGACGAAGACGCCGGCGGCACGCAGCCGGGGAGCGAGTTCGGGGCTGTGCCGGGCGAGTTCGCGGACGGCGATGTCCTGGTAGAAGGAGGTCGAGCCGGAGCGCGCGCTCGTCACCCCGCAGCGGAGCGCGGCGCGGGCCTCGGCGGTGGTGCTGAGATGAATGTGCGCGTCCGTGAGGCCCGGCAGCACCCAGTGCCCGTCCGCGTCCAGGACCGGCGAGCCGTCCGGGACGCGGACGGTGCCGGCCCGGCCGGCGGCGCTGACGACGCCGCTCCTGATCACGACCACCGCGTCCTCGGTGACATGCCCGGTCGCGGGGTCGAGGAGCGTACCGCCCCGGATGACCAGATCCCCGGTCCGCGCGGGCGCTCCGGCCGCTCCGGCCGCTCCCGAGGGCTCGGGGGCACCGGGCGCGACGGCCGCGGCGGTGCCCGCGGCGGCCACGGTACCGGCGAGCGCGGCGGCACCGGCGAGGACACCCCGCCGGGTCAGGCGGGAGGGAACGGGCTGGTGGGCGTCGACACACATGGGGGCTCCTCGGGGGCGGAAGGACCACGGGTCCCCGTTTTGTATACCAAGTGAAGGATGCGGAACAAGGGGTACCGCCCTCCAGTGAGCCGAGAAGCCGGACATCGTTCACATAACGCGGGCAAGGAGGCGCGCAACAAATCAAGAGGGGTCGGTTTTGGTATACACAGACGAGGCGTGAGGCGCCCCCGGACGGCCCGGGTGCCGCTGCGCGGCTGACGTGTGGGGCCGGGATCGGCGCGGGACCGGGACCGGGACCGGGGCCGGGGGTTGGGGCCGGGGGTTGGGGCCGGGGGCCGGGGGTCGGGAAGACTTCGAGTGTTGTTCATGGGGGAAGTCCCGGCGACGGGGGTGGTGTTCGGGTGGGACCGGAAGCCTCGTGGCGCTTCATCCCCGCACCTCCCACCCCCAGGACGGACTTCCGTGACCGTTTCGACCGCTTCCCGCGCACGCCGCCGACGCCGCGAGCTGCCCCTCGCCCTCGCCGCCGTACCGGCGCTCCTCCTCGGCGGACTCACCGCCGCGCCCGCGCAGGCCGCGCCCGCCGACGACATCCGGGTCAACGAGGTCGTCACCACCGGGTCCGTCGAGGACTCCGTCGAGCTGTACAACAAGGGCACGGCGACGGTCGACCTCTCCGGCTGGATCATCAAGGACGACAACAACGGCTCGAAGTACACGATCGCCGCCGGTACGACGCTGGCCCCGGGCGCCTTCCGCGCCTTCGACGTCCACGACAGGTTCGGACTCGGCTCGAACGACAAGGCGCGCCTGTACCTCCCCGGCGGCAGCACCCTCGTGGACAGCCACTCCTGGAGCAGCCACTCCTCCCCGTCCTGGTCACGCTGCCCCGACGGCACCGGCGCGTTCAAGGCCGCGGCCGTCACGCTCGGCGCGGCCAACTCCTGCGGCGGCTCCGGCGGCGGGACGAGCCCGACGGCTTGGCCCGGCGGTACGGCGGTCGCCACCGCGGACTCGGCGAACGTGTTCGGCGGCGACCTGAGCGGTCTCCACCAGGAGGGGAACGTGCTCTGGGCCGCGCAGAACAGCGGCAAGCTGTGGCGGCTGGTCCGCGACGGCTCCGGCGGCTGGACCCCCGACACGTCCGGCGGCTGGACCTCAGGCAAGACCCTGCGCTTCCCCGGCGGTTCCGGCGCCCCCGACGCCGAGGGCGTCACGGTCACCGGGACGGGCTCCGCCGGCGGCGTCTACGTCGCGAGCGAGCGGAACGGCGACGCCTCCGGAACCAGCCGCCTCTCCGTGCTCCGGTACGACATCGCCGGTACGGGCTCCACCCTGACCGCCGGCCGCGAGTGGAACCTCACCGCGAGCCTGCCGGCGACCGGCTCCAACCTCGGCTTCGAGGGGATCACCTGGATCCCCGACACCGCCCTCACCGGCGCCGGCTTCAAGGATGCCTCGACGGGCGCGCTCTACGACCCGGCCGGCTACGGCGCCCACGGCGGCGGCGTCTTCTTCGTCGGCGTGGAGGGGACCGGGACGCTCCACGGGTACGTCCTCCAGGACTCCGGGGCCTTCACCCGGGTCGCCACGGTCGCCACCGGCATGGCGGGCGTGATGGAGGTCCAGTGGGAGGCTCAGGCGTCCCGCCTGTGGGCCGTCTGCGACAACACCTGCGGCGGACAGCACCGCACGCTGAAGGTCGACGCGTCCGGCGCGTTCGCCGTCAGCGCCGTGCACGCCCGGCCCACCGGCATGCCCGACCTCAACAACGAGGGCTTCGCCCTCGCGGGCGCCGACGAGTGCGTGGCCGGTCTCAAGCCCGTCCACTGGTCCGACGACTCCAACACGGGCGGCCACGCCCTGCGCAGGGGCACCGTCAGCTGCTGACCCGGCCGGGCTCCCGTCTCACGCGGCCGTCACGACCGCTTGGCGGGAGCCTTCCCGGACTTGGCCGACTTGGCCGACTTGGCAGGAGCCTTGGCGGGCTTGGCGGGCTTGGCGGGACTCTTCACGGGCTTGGCCGAGGTGGACGACTTGGCGGACGCCTTGGCGGGCTTGGCCGTCTTCGCCGTGGCCTTCTTCGCCGTGGCCTTCTTGACCGCCGGCTTCTCCGAGGCCACCCTCTTGGCTGTGGTCTTCTTCGCCGTGGACGCCTTCTTGGGCGCCGATTTCCCAGCGGCCGCCTTCTTCGTCCCCGACTTCTCCGTCCCCGACTTCTTCGCCGTGGACTTCTTCGCCGTCGGCTTCCCCTCGCCGGCGATGGGCCACTTGAGTTCCACCTCCAGCTCCACCTCGCCGTCCTCGACGGAGAGCTCGACCTCGCCGCGCATGTCGTCGGGGATCCGGAGGTTCAGGACGCCTCCGCCCCAGACGAGTTCCGCCTCGCCGCCCTCGCGGAGCGCGGCGGCGAGGGAGGACAGCTGGTCGGCGGCCTCCGCCCGGGAGAGCGAGCGCTTGCGCTCGTACTTGAAGTCCTTCATGACAGCCTCCGGTCCTCACATGTCGTCGTACATTGCGGACAATACTATTGATCTTGGTCGACCGCTGGCCGGGTGAAGGTGGGGCGGAAGCGGTGCGGCGCACCCGGACGGGCCGCGTCGTGGTGGTAGCCGTCGGCCATGCAGCCGCAGTCAGCGGGGTCGCCCCGGGTCGCCCCCTTCCTCCGCACGGTCGCCGCGTACGCGTGGCGGCTGCTCGTCGTCGGTCTCCTCGTCTACGCCCTGTTCGCCCTCCTCGGCCGGTTCCACGAGATCGGGGTGGCCCTCTTCCTCGGACTCGTGGTCACCGCCCTGCTGCGTCCGGTCGCGGACGTCGTGGCGCGCGGCCTCCCGCGCGGCTTCGCGGTGGCCCTCACGCTGCTCGGCGGGCTGGCGCTGGTCCTGGGCGTGCTCGCGCTGGTCGGGGAGGCGGTCGCGGGCGAGCGCACCACGCTGGTACGGGAGTTCAGGGACGGTCTCGGCCGCATCGAACGGTGGCTGGAGGCCCCGCCGTTCCACCTGAGCCCCGGGGCCCTGACGGACATGCAGGCGCGGATCGGGCAGTTCCTCTCCAGCCATCGCTCGGCGCTGATCGGCGAGGCGGTCAGCGGCGCGCACCACGTGGTGGCGGTCCTGACGACGCTCGCCCTGGCGCTGTTCGCGTCGGTGTTCTTCCTCCACTCGGGCGACCGCCAGTGGGCGTGGTTCCAGGAGCAGCTGCCGGAGTCGGCTCGGGGGCGGGTGGCGGCCGGCGGGCGGGCCGCCTGGCGTACGTTCACGGGGTACACGCACGGGATCGTGCTGGTCGCGGCCGTGAACGCGGTGCTGGTCGGGTTCGCCCTGTGGTTGCTCGGCGTGCCGCTCGCGGTACCGCTGGCGCTGCTGGAGTTCGCCGCGGCGTTCGTACCGCTGATCGGGTCGCCGATCGCTCTGGCGGTGGCGGCCGTGGTGGCGCTGGCGGCGAAGGGACCGCTGGTGGCGGGGCTCGTGGTGGCGCTGATCGTCGTCATCGGCCAGATCGAGGGCCACGTGCTGCATCCCCTGGTGATGAGCTGGGCGGTACGGCTCCACCCGCTGGTGGTGGCGATCTCGGTGGTCGCGGGGTCGATCGCGGCCGGCATCGTCGGAGCGGTGGTGGCGGTGCCGCTGGTGTCGGTGGTGTGGTCGGTCCACACGACGCTGCGGCGGGAGGCGGGCGGGCGGGCCGAGGAGGCCGGAGCGGGCTGAGAGGGCCGGGCGGGTGAAGGGGCGCCCGCCCGGGTGACGCCTGCGACGCGCCCTGGCGGTCCCTCACCCCACCCCGTCCGCCTCCCGTCCCGCCCTCAGGACGCTTCGATCGCGGTCTTGATGCGCTGTCCGAAAGCGGGGGCGTCCTTGCGGGCCGCGGCGAGCGCGAGGCCGACGAGGAGCTTGCCGATGCCGTGACCCTCCAGGACGTTGTGGATGCGGACCCGGGTGCCGCCGTCCGGAAGCGGTTCCAGGTCGTAACCGCCTCGGGCCGCCGTCACCAGGTTCTTGGACTCCTCGGTCCAGCGCAGGGTCCGGGGCGGTTCGAAGTCGGTGATCCGGAAGGTGCGCGCGGTCTTCATCCCCGCGTCCTTGACGGTGCTGCGGAAGACGGTGCCGACGGCGGTCGGCCCCTCGGGGATCCGTTCGATCCGGAGCACGCGGGGGCTGAACTGCGGATCGTTCCGTCCGTCGGCGAGGTACGCGAACACCTCGCCGACGGGCCGGTCGACGTCGACGGTCGCCTCGAACTGGCCGGACATGGCCACTCCTCCTTCACGCGCGGACCCCGGGGAGAACCCGGAGAGAATCAGGACGAACACCCACATCGTCACAGCTCCCCCGGGTTCCGGCCGTTCGACGCACCGCCGGTCGCGGTCGCCGCCCCGCAGGCGGCCGGGAGAGGTCCGCGGGCCGCCGGAGGCGAGGCCGTGGCGTGCTTCCCCTGCCGCGGGTGGCGTCTGGGTCGCCGGAGCGGTGGACCGGCGGGGTGGCGGTTCAGGCAGTCGGTTTCGGGGCGGTGGCGCCGGCGAGGACGAGGTCGACGAGGCGCGGGGCGAGGTCGTCGTCGAGGGGGGCGCCGCTGATGAGGGCACGGGTGAGGAGCGGGCCGCCGAGGGCCTCGATGAGGAGGGCCGGGTCCGTGTCCGGGGGGAGTTCGCCGCGGTCGACGGCCCGGCGGACCATGACGGTGCCGCGGTCGAGGCGGTCCGACCAGTAGGCGAGACGGCGGTCCGGCAGGGTGTCGTCGCGTTCGGCGCTGAGACGGAGCAGGGCCTCGCCCTGCGGGGTCGCGAGGAGGCGGGCGAGGGCGCTGAAGTAGGTGACGAGGTCGTCGCGGACGCGGCCGGTGTCGGGGAGGGGCACGGCGGCGTCGGCCTGTTCGGCCAGGGCTTCCAGGATCAGGTTCTCGCGGGTCTTCCAGCGCCGGTAGACGGAGGTCTCGTGGACTCCGGCGGCCCGGGCGACGGCGCCGACGGTGGTTCCGGCGAGGCCGTGCTCCGTGAGGACGTCCACGGTGGCGGCGAGGACGGCGGAGCGCATGCGGGCGCCGCGGCGGCGCAGGGGCGGCGCGGGCTGCTGGTCGTCGGGGGGCATGCCCCGAGCCTAACGCAGGGCTACTTGCTTTACGTCGCCGGACGGACGTACGGTTCATCGCAAGGCGACTTGCGTTAGGGGGTCACGGCCCCCGGGTCGCCGCCCGCGTCAAGGAGGTCACGTCATGGAGCAGATGCTCGCCGCCCGGCTGCACGTCCCCAGCCGCACCCTGCGGATCGAGGAGGTGGCGAAGCCCGAGCCGGGGCCCGGCCAGGTGCTGGTGAAGGTGGAGGCGGCCGGTGTCTGCCTCTCGGACGTCCATCTGATCGACGGCACCCTCACCCCGCTGCTGCTGCCCGGCGAGACGGTCACGCTCGGCCACGAGGTGGCGGGCACCATCGCCGAGACCGGTCCCGGCGTCACCCGCTGGACGCCGGGGCAGCGGGTCGTGCTGTACGCGGGCGAGGTCCGCGACGGCGTCACGTACACCCGGGGCGTGGACTACGACGGCGGCTGGGCCGAGTACGCCCTCTCCGCCGAGGACGCCTTGACCGGTCTGCCCGACGCGATCCCCTTCGACCAGGGCGCGATCATCCCGGACGCGGTCTCCACCCCCTGGGGCGCGATCACGGTCACCGCCGCCGTCCGGCCGGCCGAGGCGGTCGGCGTCTGGGGCGCCGGCGGGCTCGGCGTCCACGCCGTGCAGCTGCTGCGGGCCGTCGGCGCCTGCCCGATCGTGGTGGTCGACCCCAACCCCACGGCCCGCGAGCGGGCCCTCGCCCGGGGCGCCGACCTGGCGCTCGACCCCGCCGACCCGCGGCTGCGCGAGCGGATCGGCGCCGCGACCGGCGGGGCGGGGCTCGCCGCGGCCTTCGACTTCGCGGGGGTGCCGGCCGTCCGCGCGCAGGCGCTGTCGGTCCTCGCGCCCAAGGGCCGCCTGGTCCTGGTGGGCCTCACCGACAAGCCGCTGACCGTCTCCGACGGCACCCGCTTCTCCTACCTCCAGCAGCAGATCCTCGGCCACTACGGCTCCGACATGCCGGTCGCCCTGCCGCAGCTGCTCGCCCTCCTCCAGGGCGGCCGGCTGGACTTCTCCGGGTCGATCAGCGGCGAGCTGCCCCTGGCGCGGGCCGCCGAGGCGGTGGAGCGCCTGGAGCGGAAGACCGGCGACCCGATCCGGCTGATCCTGCGCCCCTGACCGGGGGCCGCACCACCCTCGTACCGCGGACTACATCGTCTCGCCGGCCGAGTCGACGAGGCGGCGGCGGGCGGTGCGGACGGCCGGGGTCAGCGCGGCGAGGGCGCCGGTGGCGGTGACGGTGAGGACCAGGGCCGTGAGGGAGGCCGGGTCCGGGAGCCGGACCACGCCGGCTCCGAGGCCGGTCGCCGCGGCCTCGGCGTCGACGAGGAAGCGGCCCGCGACCGCTCCGGCGGACGCGCCCAGGAGCGCGGCGGCCAGGGTGGTGAGCGCGGCGGAGGTGACGACGACGGCGCCGATCTGGCGGGGTGTCAGGCCGATGGCCCGGAGCGCGAGCAGGTCGCGGACCCGGTCGCGCACCCCGGTGCCGATGAGGGTGAGCAGTTCGACGAGGGCGATGAGCGCGAGGACCGCGACGAGCGCGGCGAGGACGCCCCGGGGCGCGTCCCCGCCGTCCGCCGGGTCGGCCGTGCCGCGGACCTCGACGGGGACGGGGACGGCCGCCGCCACGGCGGCGGCCACCGCGCGCGGGTCGGCGCCCGGGCGCAGGACGAGGGAGTGGAAGGCGGGGCGGAGGCCGGGAGCGCCGTCGCGGAGGGTGTCGAGGGTGGTGGAGACGACCCGGCCGCCGTGGTCGGGTTCGATGCTGCGGCCCACCAGGTGCAGGATCTGCGGGCGGCCCTCGACCGTCATCCGCACCCACTCCCCCACCCGTACGCCGAGGAGGTCCAGGAGGCCCTGTCCCGCGACGGCCTCGTCGGGGCCTTCGGGCGCCCGGCCCTCGACGACGGTGTGGGGATGGGGCGCGGTGCGGATGCCGAGGCCGCGGAGGGTGATGGTGCCGGTCTGGCCGGGGACGAGGGCGGTGAACTCGGCGCCCGGGACGGCGTCGGCGACGCCGGGGACCGTCCTCAGGGTGGCGGCGAGGTCGGCGGCGGGCGGCGGCTGCTCGGTGCGGACGGTGAGGGCGGCGGCCCGGCCGACGCGGGCCGGGTCGGTACGGAACTGGCCCAGGGTCGTCCAGGCGACGAGGGCCACGGTGATGAGGGCGAGCGGGAGCGCGAGCCGGGCGGTGGAGCCGAGGGCCCGACCGCGCCCGGGTGCGGTGAAGGCGGAGCGCCAGCCGAGGACGAGGACCGGGGAGACGCGGAGTCCGAGGGCGCGGCGGCCGAACGCGGAGAGCGGGCGGGCGGCCGGATGGACCGAGCGGGCGGCGGGGACCGGGGGGACGCGGCCGGCGCGCCAGGCGGCGAGCGCGGTGGCGGCGGCGATGAGGAGGACGGCGGCGACGGGTACGCCGACGACGGCGGCGCGGTGGCCGGGCATCCGGGGCCAGAGGGCGACGGCGTCGCCGATCCGGCCGGGTATCCACCGCCCGCAGGCCAGGGTGGCGGCGGTGCCGAGTCCCGCGCCGGCGACGGCGAAGCCCAGGTGCTGGAGGAGGAAGCCGCGGACGACCTGGCCGGGGGTGAAGCCGACGGCCTTGAGGACGGCGATGTCGCCGGCCTGTCCCCTGATCCGGGCCCGGACGGCGCCGGCCACGGCGACGGCCGCGGCGAGCAGGGCGGCGAGGCCGAAGGCGGCGAGGATCTGGCCGAGGAGCCGGTCGTCGCCGCCGATCTCGGCCTTGGCCTGCTGCCACTTGGTGACCTGGTCGATGCGTTCGGCGCCGAGGAGGGTGACGGCGCGCTGGACGGCGTAGTCGGTGTCGTCGGGGTCCTTGAGGCGCAGCCCCGCGGTCTGTCCGGTGGTGGCGGGGGCGAGGCGGTCGAGGGTGTCGGGGAGGATCCAGCCGATGCCGTCGGACCGGCCCGCCCGGTAGCGCGGTTCGGCGGTCTCGGCGACGCCGGAGACGTACAGGGTGCGGGTGGTGGGGCCGTTCCGGCCGGTGACGGTGACGGTGACGGTCTCGCCGGGTTCGGCCCACAGGGTGCGGGCGAGGGCGCGTTCCAGGACGATCCGGTCGGAAGGTGCGCCCGGCGCGAGCCAGTGGCCGGCGGTGAGGAGGGGGCGGGCGGTGCCGGGCGGGCGGGTACCGGCGGCGCGCAGGACGACACCCGCGCGGGTCCCGCCGCTCTCCAGGGTGGCGGCGGCCGTCTCGAACGGTCCGGAGACGGCGGCGACCTCGTCGAGGGCGGCGAGGGGCGCGAGGGCTTCCGGGTCGAAGCCGTCGTGTCCCTCGCGGCCGTGGATCCAGACGTGGGCGCCCTGCGACTGGTTGAAGACGCGCTGCCAGGGGTTCACGGCGTAGCTGAGGAGGGCGGCGGAGAGGAGCAGGGAGGCGATGACTCCGGCGCTGGCGAGGACGGCGAAGAGGGCTTCGCCCCGATGGGTGCGGAGCTCGGAGTGGACCCATCGCCAGGTCGCGCGCATGTCGCCTTCCCTTCGTCGCCGCTTCGGCTCTCCTCCCGCGTGGTCAGTCCTTCAGGTCGAGCACGCCGGTCACCCCCGGGCGGGTGGGGACGGGGTCGCCGAGGGTGGCGTCGTCGGCGACGCGGCCGTCGAAGAAGCTGATGACGCGGTCGGCGGCGCTGGCCATCCGGGCGTCGTGGGTGACCATGAGGATGGTCTGGCCGCGGGCGTGGAAGCGGGCGAGGAGCCGCAGGACGTCCCGGGTGCCCTTGCTGTCGAGGCTGCCGGCGGGTTCGTCGGCGAGCAGCAGGGCGGGCTGGTTGACGAGGGCGCGGGCGAGGGCGACGCGCTGCTGCTCGCCGCCGGAGAGGGCGCCGGGGAGGGCGTTCTCCCGTCCCTGGAGGCCGAGTTCGGCGAGGAGTTCGTCGCGGCTCGCGCGGGCGGCGCGAGGGCCGGCGCCGGCGAGCAGGGCGGGGAGTTCGACGTTGTCGGCGACGGTGAGGTGGGAGACGAGGTTGAAGAACTGGAAGACGACGCCGATCTTCCGGCGGCGCAGGACGGCCCACCGTGCCTCGCCGTGGCCGTCGACGCGTTCGCCGCCGATCCAGAGGCGGCCGGTGTCGGGGCGTTCGAGGCCGCCGACGAGGTGGAGGAGGGTGGACTTGCCGGCGCCGGAGGGGCCGGTGACGGCGACGAACTCGCCCTCGCGCACGGTGAGGTCGACGCCCCGGACGGCGGGCACGGGGGCGCGGTCGCCGTGGTGGGTCTTCGTCAGGCCGACGGCGTGCACGATCGCCCCGGGCGGGGGCGGGTTCCCCGCGGTGCCCGGGGCGGTCATTCGAGCTCCTCCTGGCAGCGCTCCAGCCAGTCGAGGTCGGCCTGGAGGTGCAGCATGGCGCCCTCGATGAGCAGGTGGGCGATCCTGTTGTCGCGGTCCTCGGAGGCGGCGAGGCGGGAGAGGCCGCGCATGGTGTTGAGGTGCTGCCGCCGCTGCCGGTTGATCAGGGCGATCGGGTCGGCGAGTCCGGTGAGGGGGGCGAGGGCGAGTTTCATGAAGAATCCGTCGCGCACCCGGGGTTCGTCGGTGGTGTCCTCGAACCACGCGGCGACGGCCTCCCGTCCGGCGTCGGTCAGGCGGTAGATCCGCTTGTTGGGGCGGCCCGTCTGCTCGACGTCCTCGCCCTCGATGAGTCCGCTCTTCTCCAGCCGGCCGAGGGTCACGTAGACCTGGCCGACGTTGGGCTGAGGGTAGGCGGAGCCTAGGAGTTGTTCAAGGCCCTGCTTGAGCTCGTAGCCGTGGGCGGGGCCCCGGGTGAGGAGTGCCAGCAGCTGCTGCCGCACGCGCTCCCCCTTCTGTGTCGTGCGCCGTTCCCGGCCCGGTGGTGGCGGCCCGGGGGCCGGTGGACCGGCGGTCGCCGGGTCCGCCGGACCAGTATCACCGATGGGGCGCGGCGGGGGTCTGTCACGATGGGTCGTCGCGTTCGGCACCACGTCCGGGAGGAACGCATGGGGTGGATCCGGTCCGCGGGGAGGGCCGCGGGGAAGGTCGCGGGCAGGGGCGTGGGCAGGGCCGTGCTGGTGGCGGCGGTCCTGCTGGCGGGGTGCGCCGGGGGCGCGCCGCCGTCGGGGGCGGGGGCGGCCGGGGGGCGGGGCGCCCTGACGTTCGTGACGGCGGGGGATCTCACGGACTATCTGGCGCCGCTGGTGGAGGAGTGGAACGCGGGCCGGCCGGCGGAGCCGGTGACGCTGGTGGAGCTGCCGGACTCGGCGGACGAGACGCGGGCGCAGATGCTGAGCGAACTGCGGTCGGGGAGCCGCCGGTTCGACGTGCTGAACATCGATGTGGCGTGGACGTCGGAGTTCGCGGCGGCGGGACTGATCGCGCCGCTGGAGCGGGAGCGGTTCGACCTGGCGGCGTTCCTGCCGCCGGTGGTGGGGACGGCGACGTTCCGGGGGCGGTTGTACGCGGTGCCGTACGTGACCAACGCCGGGTTGCTGTACTACCGGAAGGACGTGCTGGACGCGGCGGGCGAGCGGCCGCCGCGGACCTGGGCGGAGCTGGCGCGGCTGGCACGGACGCTGGCGCCGGAGCACGGCCTCGGGGGCTACGCGGGGCAGTTCCTGCCGTACGAGGGGCTGACGGTGAACGTCACGGAGGCGATCCAGTCGGCGGGCGGGACGGTGCTGCGCGAGGAGGGGGCGCGGGTGGGGGTGGACTCGGACGCGGCCCGGGCCGCGCTGTCGTTCCTGGCGGGCGGGGTGCGGGAGGGGTGGATACCGGCGGAGGCGCTGCGGTTCAAGGAGGAGGAGTCGAAGGCGGCGTTCGAGGAGGGGCGGCTGCTGTTCCTGCGGAACTGGCCGTACGTGTACGCGGACGCGGCCCGGCCGGGGTCGGCGGTGGCGGGCCGGTTCGAGGCGGCGCCGCTGCCGGGGCCGCACGGGCCGGGGACGAGCGTGCTGGGCGGCTCCAACCTGGCGGTGTCGGCCCGGTCGCGGCACCCCGCGACGGCCGCCGACTTCCTGGCGTACCTGACGAGCGAGCGGGTGCAGCGGCAGGTGCTGACGCGCGGGTCGCTGCCGCCGGTGCGGGCCTCGCTGTACACGGATCCGGAGCTGGTGGCGGCCCATCCGTACCTGCCGATCCTGCGGGAGAGCGTGCTGGCGGCGGTGCCGCGGCCCAAGAGCGCGCGGTACGACCAGGTGAGTCTGGCGGTGCAGGCGGTCGCGCAGGACGTGCTGGCGCTGCGGAGCTCGCCCGAGGAGGGGGTGCGGCGGCTGACGCGCGAGCTGGCGGCGATCCCGCACGAGGGGCGGGACTCGGCGGCCCCCGTCGGCTCCTGAGGTCACGACCGTCCCTCCCTTCCCTCGACCGCTCTACCTACGCGTTAGGTAGAGCGGTTCTCGTTACCCTCCCCTGCCTTCCCAACTTTGCTGCTTGTGAAGCGCGTTGAGTCGCCATGGTTGACATGCTTTCGTCATTGCTACTTAACATGTAGGCATTGCCGCGAAGGAAGGACGACCATGCGACGACCCTCCCGCACCACCCTCCGCGCCGCCGGCGCGCTCTCCGCGACCCTCGCCCTGGCGCTGACCGCCACCGCCTGCGGCGAAGGCGGCGACACCCCGAAGTCCGGCGGCGAACTCGCCGGCACGACCGTCACGGTCGCCGGCGTGTGGACCGGCGGCGAGCAGAAGAACTTCAAGAAGGTCCTCGACGCGTTCAGCGCGAAGACCGGCGCCAAGACCGTGTTCGTCCCCTCCGGGGACAACGTCTCCACCTTCGTCGGCAGCAAGATCGAGGGCGGCAACGCCCCCGACGTCGTGCTCGTCCCCCAGGTCGGCGTCCTCCAGCAGTTCGCCGAGGCCGGCTGGCTCAAGCCGCTCTCCGAGCAGGCCGCGACGACCGCCGGCGGGAACCTGGCGCCGGTGTGGAAGAACTACGGCACGGTCGACGGCACCTTCTACGGGCTCTACTTCAAGGCCGCCCACAAGTCGACCGTCTGGTACGCCCCCGACGCACTGGAACAGGCCGGGGTCACCGAGCCCGGGACCTGGGACGAACTCCTCGCGGCCGGACGGACGCTCGCCGACTCCGGCAGGCCCGCCTTCGCCGTCGCCGGCGAGGACGGCTGGACGCTCACCGACTGGTTCGAGAACGTCTACCTGTCGCAGGCGGGACCGGAGAAGTACGACCGGCTCGCACGCCACGAACTGAAGTGGACCGACCCCAGCGTCGTCACCGCGCTCACCACCCTCGCCGAGGTCTTCAAGGACGAGCGGCTGGTGGCGGGCGGCGCCGCGGAGGCGCTGCGCACCGACTTCCCCGGCTCGGTGGAGAAGGTCTTCGGGCCCGAGCCCAAGGCCGCGCTGGTGTACGAGGGCGACTTCGTCGGCGGCGTCGCCAAGGACGAGTTCGGCCGGAAACCCGGCGAGGACGCCAGGTTCTTCCCCTTCCCGCCGGTCGGTGGCGGCAAGGCGCCCGTGGTCAGCGGCGGCGACGCCGCCGTCGTCCTCAAGGACGCGAAGAGCGCGGACGCCGGGATGAAGCTCGTCGAGTACCTCGCCACTCCGGAGGCCGCTTCGGTGTGGGCCGGGGCCGGCGGCTTCCTCTCCCCCAACAAGGACGTGAAGCCGGAGGCGTACGCGGACGACACCGCGCGGGCCACCGCCGCCTCGCTCGTCGCCGCGGGCGACTCGGTCCGCTTCGACATGTCCGACCAGGCACCGGCGGCCTTCGGCGGCACCAAGGGCGCCGGCGAGTGGAAGCTCCTCCAGGACTTCCTCCGCGACCCCTCGGACCCGGAGCGGACCGCGGCCGCCCTGGAGGCCGCGGCGGCCAAGGCGTACGGGAACTGAGGCCGGACCGCCATGGAACGGCAGTCCGCCGTCGAAGAAAAGTCCGGCGAGGACCGGCGGTCCGCCGGCGACCGGCGGCCGAAGGCGCGCGCCGCGGGGGACCCGCGGCGCCGCGCCCTGCGCAGAAGGCGGCTCCTCGGCGCCGCCTTCGCCCTGCCCGCCCTCCTGCTCCTCGGCGCGCTCGTCGCCTACCCGGTCGTCTTCTCCGCCGCCCGCAGCCTGTTCGACGCGGGCGGGGACCGGTTCGTGGGCCTCGACAACTACGTGGAGATGGTCCGCGACCCCGCCACGCTGAAGGCCCTGCGCAACAGCGCGATCTGGGTGGTCGTCGCCCCCGTCCTGCTCACCGGCCTCGGACTCCTGCTGGCCGTCCTCACCGAGCGGGTCCGCTGGGCGACCGCCTTCAAGCTCGTGCTGTTCCTGCCGATGGCCGTGTCCTTCCTCGCCGCGGGCATCGTCTTCCGGCTGGCGTACGAGCAGGATCCCGACCGGGGCGTGCTCAACGCGGTGGTGGTCGGCGTCCACGACGCCTTCGAGGCACCCGCCCCCTATCCGACCGCCCGCGCCCGGGAGAACCAAGGCCTGACCGGCGCACCGGCCGACGGCTACACGACCGGAGAGCTCCGCCCCGGCTCGGCCGCCGCCCTGCCCTTCGTGGGCGTCGCCCCCGGGGCTGTGCCCGGGGACGCGGAGCCGGCCCGGGCCCCGGCCCCGGAACCGGGCGCCCTGACCGGGACCGTCTACCTCGACTTCACGCCCGGGACCGGCGGCCGGCCCGGAGTGGTCGACGGGCGGGAGAAGGGACTCCCGGGGATGACGGTCGAGGCCGTCCGGGACGGCGAGGCGGTGGCGTCCGCGCGGACGTCCGCCGACGGCGCCTTCCGCTTCGACGGACTCGCCGACGGCACCTACCGGCTGCGCGTACCGGCCGCGAACTTCGCCGCCGGGTACGGCGGCGTCGACTGGCTCGGCCCGGCGCTCGTCACCCCGGCGATCATCGGCGCCTACCTCTGGGTGTGGACCGGCTTCTCCATGGTGCTGATCGGGGCCGGGCTCGCGGCACTCCCCCGCGACGTCCTGGAGGCGGCCCGGGTCGACGGCGCGAACGAACGGCAGATCTTCCGCCGGATCACGGTCCCGCTGCTCGCCCCCGTCCTCACCGTCGTCTTCGTGACCCTGGTCATCAACGTGATGAAGGTCTTCGACCTCGTCTACGTGATCGCCCCCGGCCCGGTGCAGGAGGAGGCGAACGTGCTGGCCACCCGCATGTGGCTGGTCTCCTTCGGCGGCGGCAACGACCAGGGCCTCGGCAGCGCCCTCAGCGTGCTGCTGCTCCTGCTCGTCGTCCCGGCGATGGTCTTCAACATCCGGCGGTTCCGGAAGGGCGGCGGCTCATGAACAGGCCCACGCGCGTCACCCGGTGGCTCGGGAGCGCGGCCGTGCAGTCGCTGCTCGTCCTGGTCGCCCTCGTCTGGATCACGCCGCTGGCGGGACTGCTGCTCTCCTCGCTCCGCGACGAGCGGGACAACGCCGCCGACGGCTGGTGGACCTCGATCGTCGAGCCCTCACAGCTCTCCTTCGACAACTACCGTGCCCTGCTGGAGGATTCGGGGCTCGTCCAGGCCTTCTGGAACACCGTCCTGATCTCGGTGCCCACCACCGTCCTCGTCGTCGGGGTGGCCGCCCTCGCCGGATACGCCTTCGCCTGGCTGGACTTCCCCGGCCGGGACTGGCTCTTCCTCGTCGTGGTCGGCCTGCTGGTGGTCCCCGTCCAGATCGGTCTGCTGCCGGTGGCCAAGCTCTTCGGCGCCGTGGGCCTGTTCGGCACGGTGGCCGGCGTCGTCCTCTTCCACGTGGCGTACGGGCTGCCGTTCGGCGTCTTCCTGCTGCGGAACTTCTTCGCGGAGATCCCGCGCGAGATGCTGGAGGCGGCCCGGCTCGACGGCGGCGGCGAGTGGCGGATCTTCCGGCGGCTGGTGCTGCCGCTGGGACGGCCGGCGCTGGCGAGCCTGGCGATCTTCCAGTTCCTGTGGGTGTGGAACGACATGCTGGTAGCGCTGCTCTTCGCCGACGGGGAGTCCCAGCCGCTGACGGTCGCGCTCCAGTCGCAGATGCGGCAGTTCGGCAGCAACATCGGGGTCCTCGCGCCGGGGGCGTTCCTCTCCCTCGTCGTGCCGCTGCTCGTGTTCTTCGCCTTCCAGAAGCACTTCGTGCAGGGGGTGATGGCCGGTTCGGTCAAGTAGTCGACGGCGGCGGCCGGAGCCACCCGAACGGCGGATGCCGGAATCACAGCGGAGGGGGCGTGGCGGAAAGTATGATCAGGCGATGTCTGACATGACTGAGACCACGCCCGGCTGGATGACCACGGACGAGCTGGACACGGCCCGTGCCCGGATGCCGATCCTGTACGTCGACGCGGTTCCCGTACGGGTGGACGACAGCGGCGAGGTCACGAGCATCGGACTGCTGCTCCGCATCGGCGCCGACGGAACGATCAACCGCACCCTCGTCTCCGGACGCGTGATGCACCACGAGCGCGTCCGGGACGCGCTGCTGCGGCACCTGGAGAAGGACCTCGGCCCGGTGGCCCTCCCGCGCGTGCCCGCCTCGCTCCAGCCCTTCACGGTCGCGGAGTACTTCCCGACCGCGGGCATCACACCCTTCCACGACCCGCGCCAGCACGCGGTGTCGCTGGCCTACATCGTCCCGGTGAGCGGCGACTGCCGCCCCCGCCAGGACGCCCTCGACCTGGTCTGGTTCACCCCCCACGAGGCCGCGTCCCTGGCCGTCCAGAGCGAGATGCCCGGAGGCCACGGCGTCCTCCTGAAGCAGGCGCTGGCCCATGTGGGGGTCACGTACTGAACGTGGTTCCGACGGCTCCGGCCCGGCCACGCGCGCGCGTGGCCGGGCCGGAGTCGTGAGCGGGGTCGGGCCGGAGTCGTGAGCGGGGCCGGAGTCGTGAGCGGGGCCGGGCCGGAGTCGTGAGCGGGGTCAGATGCCGCAGGAGGACGCGGACCAGTAGCGGCCGGGCCGGTGGTCGACGTGGGTGTGGTCGGAGTGGCCGGGGTAGCCCGGGCCGAGGATCCCGTTGAAGCCGTGGTTGCGGGCCTGCTGGGCGAGGCGGCAGAGCGAGTGCGGGCCGGCCCCGAGGTCGGCCGCGTCACCGTAGAGGTGCCTGCTGGACGAGGCGCCGCCGACGGCGGCGTTGCAGGCCGTGCTGCGGAAGCCGCTGGTCACCCTGAGGGGCTGGTCGCCGAGCGCGTGCCGCAGGGCCTCCAGCTTCCACATGGTGCGCAGGGCGTTCGACTTGGCGGTGGCGGCGCTGACGGCACCGCCGGCCCAGGTGCTGTTGCAGTTGTTCAGCTCGGCGTAGGTGAAGTGGATCGGGGTGCAGTCGTCGTCCTGGAGCGCGTAGAGCTTGCTGAACGTGGCGGGGCCCGCGACCCCGTCGGCGGCGAGGCCGTAGGCGGACTGGAAGCGCTTCACGGCGGCGGCGGTGGCCGGACCGTAGGAGCCGTCGATGCCGAGGACGGCGCCGTAGCCGGGGTAGCCCGCGACGCGGATCTGGAGCTGGGTGACGTCGGCTCCGGTCGCGCCCTGGGAGAGCGTGCGCGACCAGGTGTAGCAGCCGTCGGCGCGGGCGGGGCTCGCGCCGGCCACGACGCCGGCGAGACCGGCGACCAGCAGGACGAGCGCGAGCAGGAGTCTGGCCGCGGGCGACGCGGCGGGGACGAGCCGAACGGGAACGCGGGGGTGCGAGGACATCGGGCGAGCCTCCCTGGGCATGTCATGCATCTGTCAGAACACGCTTGTGGGGAGGAAGCCTGGCCCGCCGGGTCGACGCGCGTCAACCACGCGGACGGCCCGTACGGCGGCACGACGGCGGGCCGGGACCTTCCGCGCGGACGACGCTCCCTGACCGGCGCGTCGGACGGTCAGCGGCGCGGGGGGACGTCGAGCGCGGCCAGCTCGTCGTTGAGGGTCTCCAGGAAGCGGAGCACCGTGGCGAGTTCGTCCTCGTCGAAGCGCTCGCGGGCCCGTTCGGTCGCGTGGGCGAGCGGGCGGAAGTGGTCCCGGGCGACGGTCTTGGCGCCGTCGGCGTACTCGACGTGCACCACCCGGCGGTCCGCGCTCTCGCGGGTCCGCCGGATGTGCCCGGCCTTCTCCAGCCGGTCCAGGCACGCGGTGACGGCGCCCGAGGTCAGCCCCAGATGGGTGCGGAGCAGGCCGGGGGTGACGGGTCCCTCGTGGTCGAGGACGAAGGAGAGGGCCTGGACGTCGGTGGGGTGCAGGCGCTGGTCGGAGGCGAAGCCGTGGGCCACTCGGTTCAGCTCGCCGAGGGTACGCCGCAGCGCCACGGCGAACCGCTGGAGGCCGACGTCCCCGCCGCCCGCCCTGCCGCCGTCGCCGCCCCCGAGGTCCCGCATGTCCGGCACTTCGCGCTCTCCCTGTCCACTGGCCACCCGGCCAGCGTATACAGCGGTCCGGCGGTCGTGGACAGGCGCACGGTCGGGCCGGGGGGTGGGCGTCGGCGGCGGAGGACGGCGGGCGTCAGTAGCGGAGGACGGCGGCGATGCGACCCTGGCCGTCGAGCGAGCCGCCGGGGACGAAGCGGACCTCGGCGCCGGTGTCCAGAGCCCGCTCGACGATCTCGTCGACCATGTCGTCGCGGGCGCCGGTGTCGCCGGCCCCGGCCGGTTCCAGGTGGCCGCCCTCCTCGCGCACGACCGTCCGGTAGTCGTCCTCGACGGCGACGAGCCGGGCCCGGCCCTCCTTCGCCGCGCGCCACACCTCGTCGATGCCGCCGGCGAACTCGCGCCGGCCGCGCGCCGCGTCCAGCTCGGCGGCGACCGCCGTCACGGCGGCGGCCTCGCGTGCGGCCCGGGAGGGTTCGACGGCGGCGTGGACGGCGGCGGCCGGGCCGTCGGCGAGGCCGCCGTGCGGGACGGTCACGGTCTCGGGGGCGAGCGGGCCCAGCTCCTCCAGGAGGGCGAGGGCCGGTGCCGAGCCGATGACGTACAGCGGGCGGGGCTCGGAGGCGAGGACGTTCCGCAGCCCCTCGTGCGCCTCGCGCAGGAACTGCCGGGTCGCCTCGTCCTGGAAGGTGCTGGGCAGGTCGCCGACGCGCTCCTTGCGCTCGGCGTCCGGGTCCTCCAGGCTGCGGGTCCTCGGGAAGCCGTCCCGGGCGGCCTCGGTGGCCCGCTCGGGGCCGCCGCTCCACAGCGAGACCCGGTCGGCGGCGACGGCGAGGGCCCAGTAGGGCTGTTCGGCGGCGCGGGCGGCGACGAGGTTCCGGGTGAGGAAGGTGTCCGCGAGGACCACCCGCTCGGGAACGGTCCGGGGCAGGGTCCACACCTGGTGCTCGCCCTGCGCCGCGTAGACGACCAGGCCGTCCTCGGCGTGCGCGAGGTCCACCTCGGCGACGGCGCGGTTCAGCTGGTCGAGGATGTCGAGCCGCCGCTCGCGCGGCACGTCCGGGTCGCCCGTGAGCGCCTTCTCGGCCTCGGAGAGTAGATTACGCAGGCGCACCGGGTCCTGGGCGTTGTCCGGTTCGCGGCGGTGCGTCGGCATCACCAGCGAGACGGCCGGGTACGGCCGGGGGCGGCGCAGCTTCGTGAGCACCTCACTGCTGAGGACGGGGTCCATGGAAGGGCCTTCCTGTGGGTCGGTGGACGCCTGGAGGGGGAGGGGGTGAGTCGGTGGCGGTGGCGGTCACTCGGGGCCGGCGAGCTGCTCGGCCAGCTCCTTCTCGTCCGCGTCGCTGAGGGAGGTCTTGAGGACGGTGCCGCCGTGGCGCTGCATCGCCGCGGTGAACTTGTCCTCGGTGAGCTTCGCGGCCATGATCACGAGGGCGGCGCTGCCCGGCGTCAGCAGGTCGCCGACCTGCTGCCGGAAGCGGTCGTCGATGCCGGACTTGCTGAGCCGGCCGACGAGTCCGCCGAGCGCGGCGCCGGTGAGGGCGCCCACCGCCGGGGCGAGGAAGAGGATGCCGAAGATGGTGCCCCACAGGGCGCCCGTCGCGGCGGTGACGCCGACGACCCGGTTCGAGGTGTCGACGTGGGTGCGTCCCTCCTCGTCGACGGAGACGACCGCGAGGCCGTTGAGCCCCACCACCTGGTCGCGCTGGAGGTCCTGCACCGTGCCGAGGGCCTCCTCGGCGGCGGCACGGTCCGCGTACCCGATCACGATGAGCTCCGACACCGCCGCCTCCTCGGACCCGCGCGGGGCGGCGGGGCCCGCCTCGCGACCGCGCGGGGACGTCGTCACACGCCCCCACTTTCGCCCGATCCTGTCCCGATATACCCGTTCCCGCGAATCGAGCATGCCTCGGATGCGCGGCGACGGGTTCGGGGAAAGGTCCGGGGAGGGGACCGGTGGGGGTCCGGGAAGAGGCGGTGAGGGTGCGGGGAAGGGCCCGGCAGGGGCCCGGAGAAGGACCCGGCAGGTCTCGGCTCCGGACCGGGCGTGAGGCTCAGGCGGGTGCGGACGCCAGGGTCTCCAGGGCCAGTTCGGTGACGCGTCGGTGCCACAGTCCCGCGGAGCGCAGCATGGCGTGGCCGCCGGACGGCATGGGGATGCCGGTGGCGTCGGCTCCGGCCTCCCGGGCCCGGCGGACGAACTCCCACGAGTCGCCCGCCGCGGTCACCCGGTCCGCCTCGTCGTGGAGCAGGTGCAGGCGACGGCCCGCGAGATGGGCGACCGGCTCGCCCCGCGGACACCAGGGCGCGAGGGCGACGACGCCGAGGACCGCCCGGTCCCCGGCGACGGCGAGCGCGGCCCGGCCGCCCATGGAGTGGCCGACGAGCACGACCGGAATCGCCCCGAAGCGGGCCCGCAGTCCGGCGAGCGCGGTCTCGGCGTCCCGGGCGGCGTCGGCGCGCGCCCCGTTCCACCCCCGGTGCCGGTAGCGGCCCTCGGCGACCAGGACCGGCCGGCCGCGCGCCGCCCGCCCCAGGGCTCCGGCGAACGGCCGCATGCGCAGGGCGGGGAGGTTGAGCAGCGGCGGCGCCTCCAGCCCGTCCTCCCGCCCGCCGTGCAGCAGCAGCACCGCGCCGGCCGGCGCCTCGGCTCCGTGCCGCACGACCAGGGCCGGCGACGCGGCGGACCGGGAACGGACGGTCATCGGGCCTCCAGTCGGCCGATCGGTGGGTGCTCGGTGGGGCCCGAGTCTGCCACGGCCCCGGAGACCGAGCGGGGGCGGGGCGGGGTCCGGGCTCGTACGGTCCCGGGCCCTGGCGGGGGCGGGACCCGAACCCTCCCGAGCCCGGGCGGGGGTGGGGCTCATACGGTCCCGAGCACGGGCGGGGCCGGGGCGGGACCCGTACCCTCCCGAGCCCGGGGGTGACGGTGGAGCCGGCCCGCACGGACCCGGGGCCCGCGAGGAGCGGCCGGCGGGGACAGGACCCCGCGCGGTGGCGAGGTCGCCGCCGGGCGGGCGCGCGCGGGGCCGGTGATTGTGCCGATGACGGCGTTCCGTGCCGCCCCCACAGTGGCGGGGCCGTCCCACACGGCAGCGGCCCTCCCTCCCCACGGGGCGGCCGCCCCACGACACGAGAGGACGACTTCGTCGTGAAGCGATACCTTGCCGCGGCCACCGCCGTCGCCGCCGGCCTCGCGCTGCTCCTCGCCCCGGGTGCGGGAGCCGCCGCCGGCAATCCGTACGAGCGGGGCCCCGCGCCCACCGAGGCGAGCGTCGAGGCGGCGCGCGGCTCGTACGCGGTCGCGCAGACCTCCGTCTCCTCGCTCGCCGCCTCCGGATTCGGCGGCGGCACCATCTACTACCCGACGAGCACCGCCGACGGGACGTTCGGCGCGGTGGCGATCTCGCCCGGGTTCACCGCCACCCAGTCGTCGGTGGCCTGGCTCGGGCCGCGGCTGGCGTCACAGGGCTTCGTCGTCTTCGTCATCGACACGCTCACCACGCTCGACCAGCCCGACAGCCGGGGCCGCCAGCTCCTCGCCGCGCTCGACCACCTCACACAGCGGAGCGCGGTCCGAGGACGCGTCGACGCCTCGCGGCTCGCGGTGATGGGCCATTCGATGGGCGGCGGCGGCACGCTCGAAGCGGCGAAGAGCCGGCCGAGCCTCAAGGCGGCCGTGCCGCTGACCGGCTGGAACACCGACAAGACCTGGCCCGAGCTCCGTACGCCGACGCTGGTCATCGGCGCGGACGGCGACACGGTCGCCCCCGTCGCCACCCACTCCGAGCCGTTCTACGAGAGCCTGCCCTCGGACCTGGACAAGGCGTACCTGGAGCTGAACGGCGCCACGCACTTCACGCCCAACACCTCGAACACGACGCTCGCCAAGTACAGCCTGGCGTGGCTGAAGCGCTTCGTCGACGACGACACCCGGTACGAGCAGTTCCTCTGCCCGCTGCCCCGGCCGAGCCTGACGATCGACGAGTACCGGGGCACGTGCCCGCTCGGTTCCTGACGTCCGGCCCGGACGCCCTGTGCGCGGGCACAGTGCGTCGTACGGGGGTCTGGGCCGCGGCCCAGACCCCCGTACCGCTCCGTTCCCGCCCGCCGCGGGGCCGGTTAGCGTGACGGGCGTGACCGCCGACACCGGGCCCGCGCTGTACGGACGGGAGGCCGAACTCGCCGCCGTCTCCCAACTGTTGTCGCCCCTGCCGGATCCGGCGGCGGCGGAGCGGGTGGTACGGGTGGCCGGCGGGCCCGGCGAGGGGCGCTCGGCGCTGCTGGAGCGGGCCGCGCGGGACTTCCCGGGCGAGGCGCACGTGGTCGGCGCGGCGCGCCGCCAGGTGCCGTGGAGCGGGGCGCGGGCGCTGTTCACCGCGCTGGCCCCGTCCGGGGCGGCGGCCTGCCGGGCGGCCCGGCTCGCCCGCGGCCCGGACGGCATCGCCGCGGCGCTCGCGGGCTGCCTCGCCGGCCGGGGGCCCGTCCTGCTCTGCCTCGACGACTTCCCCCTGTGGGACGCGCACTCGCGGGCCGCTTTCACCGCGCACTGGCGGGCGCCGGGCGCCCGGGGCGCGGCCCGGGTCGGCTGGCTGGTGGCGTCCGCGCCCGGCCGTCCCCTCCCCGCCCCGGAGACCGCGCCGCTGGTCCGGCTGCCGCGCCTCGGCCGCGCGAGTGCCCGGGCCCTGCTCGACGACGCCGGCGGGGGGCGCGCCGGGCCCGCCGTGGCCGAGCGGCTCCTCGACGAGGCCGCCGGGCATCCGGGCGTCCTGGTCGAGGCGGTCCGGAGGCTCGCGCCCGGCGTGCTCGCCGGGACGGCGCCCCGCCCCGGAAGGCTCGTGGACGACGGCGTCCTGGGCGCGGTCTACGAAGCGCTGCTCGCCGCGCTGCCGGTGGACGGGCGGCGGCTGCTCGGCGTGGTGGCCCGGGCCTGCGGCGCGCCGGACTCACCGGCCGCTCCGGGACCGGTGTCCGGGGACCGCGACCGTACCGACCTGGTCGCCGCTCTGGCCCGCGCCCGCTCCCTCCGCGTGCCCACCGAGACCCTCGACGGCCTGGTCGCGGCCGGACTGCTGCACCGCCAGGGCGACGCGCTCGCCTTCCCCGACCCGTTCCTGCGGCGCGCGGCGGCGGCCGGGCCCGGCGACCGCGTCCACGACCGGCGGCAGGACCGTCGCCCGAACGGCGACCCGCGCGAGGCGGACCGGACCGTCCCCTCCCCCTCCCTGCCCGGCCTTCCCGACGCCGCCGACCCGACCGCCTCCCCCGGCCACCCCGACACCGTCGGCCACCCCGACTCCTCCCACCACTCCCCTTCCCCCGCCCTCCCCGACGCCGTCGGCCTCGCCGCCTCCACCGCCCTCCCCGCCTCCCCCGGCCGCCCCGGCTCGTCCCCCCGCTCCCCCTCCCCCGGCCTCCCCGACCGTCACGAGCGACACCGGGCCGACCGCCTCGGGCCGCCGCCGGCCGTGCGGGCGCGGTCCGCGGCGGCGCGGGGGCGGGCGCTGGTGACGCGGGGGTTCGCGGCGCTCGCGGGCGGACCGGTGATGGACGCGCACGAGGCGTTCGTCCAGGCGGCGAAGGTGTTGCGGGACCGGGAGCCTGCCGAGGCCGCGGACGCGCGGTTCCTCGCCATGGAGGCGGCGTGGGCAGCGGGGGACGTCGGCGCCTGCCTCGCCGCGCTCGACCTGGCACCGGCCGTGCCCGGCACGGAGCGCTCCTTCGCCGACGGGCTGCGGGCGGCGCTCACGGTCCGCCCGGACCGGGCGCGCACCCCGCTCTCGGCGGTGGTCGCGGTCGGCGCGGTCCGGGACGAGCCGCGGCTGCTCCTGCGGGCCGGTTCGGCGGCGCTGGTGCTCGGGGACGTGACGGCGGCGGCCCGGCTGCACGGGCGGGCCCTGGCGCGGGCGCGGGCCGAGCAGCGGTCCTCGCTGCTGCCCCGGATCCTGGAACACCTCGCGTACGCCGAGCTGCGCGCCGGCCGATACGCGCGGGCGGGGCACACCGCCGGGGAGGGGTTGCGCGCGGCCCGCGCCACCGGCCAGCTGAACTCCGCGGCCCACCAGCACGCGGTGCTCGCCCTGGTGGCGTCGGTGACGGGCGAGGGGCCGTCGGTCGCGGAGCACGCGGAGCGGGCGCTCGCGATCGGGCGCCCGCACGGCCTCGCCCAGGCGGTGACCCTCGCCGAATGGGCTCTGGCCCGCGCCGAGTTGGGCGAAGGCCTCGCCGCCCAGGCCGCCGCGCGGCTCGCCCCGCTGGTCCGCCCGGGACCGCACGGCGGCCACTTCGCGCTCCGCATGCTCGCGGTGCCGTGCTTCGTGGAGGCGGCGGTGGCGTCGGGGCGGGCGGCGGAGGCGCGGGCGGCGACGGAGGAGTACGCGCGGTGGGCCGGGTTCGGCATCGACCGTCCGGCTCCGGCCCAACTGGCCCGGTGCCGGGCCCTGGTGGCGCACCACGGCGAGGAGACGAGCCGCTGGTTCGGCGAGGCGCTGCGGCGCCACGACGACGGCGGGAACGACTTCGAGCGGGCCCGCACCCTCTTCGCGTACGGCGCCTGGCTGCGTCGGCGGCGCCGTCCGGGCGAGGCGCGCGGCCCGCTGCGCGACGCGCTGGTCACCTTCGAGCGGGCCGCCGCCGAGGGGTGGGCCCGGCAGGCCCGCGCCGAGCTCCGGGCGACGGGCGCGCCGGGCACGCGCCGCCCGGACCCGCTCGCCCTGGCCGGGCTCACCCCGCAGCAGCTGAGGATCTCCCGGCTCGTCGCGGACGGCGCCACGAACCAGGAGATCGCCACCCGCCTGTCACTGAGCCCCCGGACCGTGGACCACCATCTGCGCGGGGTCTACGCCCGGCTCGGAATCCGGTCCCGGGTCGAGCTGTCCGCCGTGGTCGCGGCGGCGGGGTCGGCGGACCCGGGACGGGGACCGGGGGATCAGCGGGCGCCGAAGACCTGGGTCCAGTAGGGGCCGCCGTCGGTGTGGACGCCGACGCCGATCTCCTTGAAGTCGCAGTTGAGGATGTTCGCGCGGTGGCCCGGGCTGTTCATCCACCCTTCCATGACCTGCTCGGCGGTGGTCTGGCCCATGGCGATGTTCTCGCCGTAGGTGGACCAGGGGTAGCCGGCGGCGGTGACCCGCTCCCCGGGGCCGTCGCCGTCGGGGTTGGTGTGGTCGAAGTAGTCGCGGGCGGCCATGTCGGCGGAGTGGCCCTGCGCGGCGCGCGCAAGGGTCGCGTTCGCGGTGAGCGGCCCGCAGCCCGCCTTGGCGCGCTCGGCGTTGACGAGGGAGATCACCTCGTCGGCCGCCGAGGACTGGCCGCCGTCGTTCTGCGCGCCGCCGCCCGGTGCCGGATCGGTGTCGGGCGTCTGGGTCGGTGCCGGCGTCGCCGTCGTGCGGGTCGGCTTCGGGGCGGCGGTCGTGGGGGCGGCGGTCTTCTTCGGCATGGTGGGCGCCGGGGCGGCGGTGCTGCGCTGCGGGCTGGGGCTCGCGGTCGTCGGCCGGGCGGTGGCCGTCTTCCCCGCGGGCTTCGCCGAGGCGGTCGTGGCGGCGGTGGTGGTGGCCCGGGCGGACGGGGTGGCGGAGGCGGAAGGGGTCCCGCCGAGGGGGGTGGAGGTGGTCGAGAGGGAGTCCGGGTCGTGGGTGAGCGGCACGTCGGGGCCCGGGACGACGGCGCGGTTCGCCTCCAGCAGCTCCTCCTGCCCGTCGCGCCCGCCGTACATCGAGAACGCCCCGCCGGTGACGGCGACGACCGCGATCCCGGCCGCGACGGCGGCCCGGCGCCGGCTCCGCTCCTCGACCTGGCGCCTCCGGCGGCGGTCCGCCCGTGTCCCGCGCCGCCCCACGGGAACGGCGGCGAGCCCCCCGAGGTCGTACGCCCGCGTCGCGTCGTCGTCCTGCGGCGGCTCGTAGGCGACGGCCTCGGGCATCGCGGGCGCCGCCGCCGGGGCGGGAGCGGCGGGAGCCACGGGCGCCGCGGGCTCCATCCCGGCGCACGCGCCGCACCGGGTCGTGTGCGTGGCGAGATGGTCGCGCCACCCGGCGCCGGGCCGCCCGTCCCAGCCGGCGGTCAGCTCCTGGAGCCGGGGGCAGCGGGGCCGCCGGGCCAGCGCCAGGCCGACGGACCGGGCCGCGTCGACGCGTGCCCGCACGGTCTCCATGCGCAGCGCGGTGTCCTCCGGCGTCCACTGGAGCGCGGCGGCCGTCTCGTACCGCAGCAGCGCCCCCTCGTCCTCCAGCGAGCCGAGCGCGGCGAGCACCGCGTCCTGGAGCTCCAGCCACCCCCCGGCCTCGTCGAGACCGCCGGCGGCGTGGCCGAGCGTGGTGTCCACGGCCAGCGCGACGAGCCAGGGCCGGAACATCTCCGGGTACGGCAGGGTGTGCAGCGTGCCGTGGGCGCGCCTCAGCGTCTCCTGCACGACGGTCTCGGCGGCGACGGAGGGCCGGGCGACGAGGGCGCGGGACACCAGTGCGTGGACGAGCGGCCGCTGGGCGCCCAGAAGCTGGTCGCACGCCCAGGGGTCGCCGTACTGCGCCGCCCGTATCCACTCCGCCGTCTGGTCCACACCCATGGTCTGCTGCACGCCGTCCGTCCTTCTCTAGCCCGTTCCCGGAGTTCCCTGCGCAGAGGAGAGCCTCGGCCGAGGACCGCGATAACGGAAAGAGGGAAAGCGGAATCCGTGACGTGGCTCACAGTGCCTCGCGGTGGACGGCCGCCGGCGTCCGAGCGCCGCCGGCGGCCGCTCCGCGACCGGCCCCTCATGCTCCGGCCGGACGGGTCCTAAGGTGGCCCTCATGGATGGGGAGCAGGGTGAGCGGTGGCTGGCGGGGCGGTTGCGGGAGCTGGCCGGGGAGAGGTTCCCGGTGGCCGGGGCCGTGGTGCGGGCCGGGGAGATCGTGACGGCCTCCGTGGGGGCCGGGCCGGAGGCGGACTTCGAGATCGGGTCCGTGTCCAAGGGGGTCACCGGGCTGCTGTACGCGGACGCGCTGGAGCGCGGGGAGGTGACGGCGGGGACGGCGCTCGGGGCGCTTCTGCCGCTGGCGGACGCGCCGGCCGGCGGGGTGACGCTGGGGGCGCTGGCCACCCACCGCTCGGGGCTGCCGAGGGTGCCGGGCTCGGCGCAGCCGTGGCGGCGGACGGTGGCGCTGTGGCGGCACGGCACCAATCCGTACGGCGAGGACGTCGCCGGACTGATCGAGCAGGCCCGCACGGTGCGGCTCGGCCCGAAGCGTCCCCGTTACTCGAACCTCGGCTTCGAGCTGCTGGGGCACGCGCTGGCGGCCGCCGCCGGGACGTCGTACGCGGAGCTGGTCGCCGAGCGGATCGGCGCGCCGCTCGGCCTCGACTGCTTCTACCTGCCGTCGGACCCCTCGGAGCTGCGGGCCGACGCGCTGGCGGGGAGGACCGGGCGGGGCAGGCCGCGCGAGCCGTGGACGGGCGAGGCGCTGGGGCCGGCCGGCGGGATCCGGGCCGACATCGGCAGCATGGCGCGCTTCACCGCCGCGCTGCTCGACGGCACGGCGCCGGGGACGGCCGCGCTCGATCCGGTCGCCCCGTTCAGCGGGGGCACCCGGATCGGCGCGGCCTGGGTCACCCTGCGGCTCCGGCACCTGTCGGTCACCCTGCACAACGGTGGCACCGGCGGCTTCCGGTCCTGGCTGGGCCTGGACCGCGACTCCGGCACCGGCGTGGTGGTCCTGGCGGCCGCGAGCGTCTCCGTCGACCGGGCCGGCTTCGCCCTGCTCACCCGGGACCGGCCGCCGACCTGACCGACCCGCCCTCCTGGGCCGCGCTCCGCGTCCCGGCCGCCCGGCGGGCCGCCGGGACAGGTGCCGGCGCCTTCGCCGTCGCCGTCGCCGTCGCCGCCGCCGCCGCCGCGAGGAGGCCACCGAGCGGCAGCCGGCCGTCGGCCTATCCGCCGATGAGGAGGGCCGTGACGACGAGGGGGCCGAGCTCCCGGGCGACGGGCACGCCGGCGCGGTGGAAGCAGGGGCGGTCGCGCAGCACGGCCGTCGCGCGGGCGGTGGCGTTCGCCCTGGACCCGACGGCAGGGTCCAGCGGCCCACGTCTTCCGGCCGACTGAGCGCCTGTAAGCGTGGGCCGTCAGGCTGCGGGGCCGTCAGTGGCCGTACATGCTCCGGCACAGGTCCGCCGCGCCCATGGGGGCGTCGATCCGCTGCGCCTCGCGGCACAGGCTCCGCATCTCCGGGGCCTGCCCGCCCGCCGTCGGTCGGCGCGTGGACGCGGGTGCGGGCACCGGCCCGCGCGGCGGCGGCGTCGCGGCACGGGCCTGGGGCGGGCGCGGCTTCCGCTGCACCGGACGGGGCGCGGCGGGGCGGGGTGCCGACGTACCGGGCGCGGCCCCGCCTCCGTACCCCGCCGGTTCCCGGCTCCCGCCGCCCCGAGGCCGTACGGGTGCCCGCCCCGCCCCGGAACCGCGCACCGGCACGGCCCCGGCCTCGCCCACCCTCTCCCCCGGCTCCCCGTCGGGCTCCACCGCCCCCAACTCCTCCCGGGGCGCGGCCTCCACCGGGCCCGCCGGGAGCGGCGACGGCAGCGGTGACGGGGGCCGCCGGTCGGCGGGCGCGAGCGCGGGCGGCCTGGTCGCCTGGGGCTGCGCGGCGGGCGGCGCGGACGGTTTCGGAAGGCCCACGCACCCGCCGACCAGCAGGGCGGTGAGCAGCGGGAGCGCGGTACGGCGGACGTTCATGGCGGTCACGCTGCCGTACCCGGACGGGGTCGGGGAGCGCGTACGGGCCGCGACCACCGCCACGGGTGAACGACGGGGACGCGACACGACGAGCCGGGCCCGGCGCCCGCCGCCCGGCTGTGCGCCGACCCGTCGGCGGGGCGGCCCGCCCTGGGCGTCCGGAACCACGACGGCGGGGTCCTGGCCCCGCCGGGCTCGCCATGTCCTCGGTCGTCAGCGGCGACGACGCCCGGCGGCAGCTCGCGTCGTCTCCTCCGCCCCGCCGGCGAGCCTGATCGAAAAGACTCCAGAGAGCGCTCTCAGACGGCTCGGTCGTACGGATATCCTGATCCCGGTACATCACGCGGTCCGTCCGGGCAGCCGCCCGCTCCGCGGACCGGAGCAGATGAAGGGGGCCGACGTGGCCGAGCAGACGACGGGAGCCCGCCCGACCCTGGAGGCGGTCGCGGCCCTCGCGGGCGTGTCGCGGGCGACGGCCTCCAGGGTCGTCAACGGCGGTGCCGGGGTGCGCCCGCCCCTGGTCGACAAGGTGCGGCAGGCGGTCGAGGAGCTCGGGTACGTCCCCAACCTCGCGGCCCGCACCCTGGTCACCCGGCGCAACGGCGCGGTGGCCGTCGTCATCGCGGAGCCGGAGTTCCGGATCTTCACCGACCCCTTCTTCCAGGAGCAGGTGCGCGGCATCAGCCGGGAACTCACCGCCCACGACTCGCAGTTGGTGCTGCTCTGGGTGGAGAGCCCGGGCGACTACGACCGGATCGCCCGCTATCTGGGCGGCGGGCACGTCGACGGCGCCCTCGCCTTCTCGCTCCACGACGAGGACGAGCTGACGGGAGTGCTGCGCCGGGCGAAGATCCCGACAGTGCTCGGCGGACGGCCGACCGACGGGATCGGCCCGGAGCTGCCCTACGTGGACTGCGACAACCGCGGCGGGGCCCGCGAAGCCGTGCGGCTCCTGGTCGACCGGGGCTGCCGCGTCGTGGCGCACCTGGCCGGGCCGCGCGACCAGACCTCGGCGGTGGACCGCGCCCTGGGCTACCGTGACGCGCTCGGCGAGCCGGACCCCGCGCTGCTGCGCCACGGGGACTTCACCGCCGAGAGCGGCGCCCGGACGATGGCCGAGCTCCTGGACCGCAGGCCGGACGTGGACGGGGTGTTCGCCGCCAACGACCTGATGGCCTCGGGCGCCCTGCGGGTGCTGCGGGAGCGCGGGCTGCGGGTGCCGGAGGACGTGGCGGTGGTCGGCTTCGACGATGTGGCGTCGATCGCCGAGCGCACCGAGCCGCCGCTGACGACGGTCCGGCAGGACATCGAGGGCATGGGGCGGCTGATGGTCCGGCTGCTCATGAGCCTCCTGAACGACCTCGGGTCCGGGGCGTCGGCCCCGGACCCGCTGATCACGCCCACGACGCTGGTGCGCCGGGCCTCGGCGTGAGGCCCGGCGCGGTGCTTCCTCAGTCGTAGGGGATGACGAGCACGGAGTCCGCCGTGCCGGTCCTGACCGCGGCCGTGCCGTTGCCGATGGCGCTCCACAGCTCCACGCGGACGGTGCCGCCGCGCAGGTTGCCGAGGGTGCCGGTGGCGGACTTCAGACCGCGGGTCTGGTCGTAGCGCTCCCAGCCGGCCACCGGGTCGGTGGCGAAGTAGTGGTACGTCTCGGTGCGCTCGAAGCTGCCGTCACCGGTCAGGTCGTAGCTGACGCGGACCTGCTGGCCGAGGCCGACAGCGGTGCCCGCGTCCACCGCGAGGCGGAAGGCGGTGGTGGCGCCCGGGGTGAGGGTGCCGGTGAGGTTCCGTGCCTCGTAGACGAGCGGCTGGTGCGGGGTGCCGTCGTGGTTGGCGCCGCCGGCGGAGGCGATCGTGTCGCTGCCGGCGGTGGTGTCGGTCGCGGTGGTCAGGCTGCCGCCGCTCTTGAGGCGGAAGGTGTCCCCGGTGCCCGGCTCGGGTTCGGGGCAGACGGGACCGCCGGGCTGGCCGCAGGGGATGGTGCCGGTTCCCTTGCCGGTGGCGGTCGAACGGGCCGGGACGGTCAGGGACTTGCCGTCGGAGAAGGTGACGGTGACCGGCGCGGAGCCGTGGTTGTGGGCGGCGTAGGTGCGCTCGGTGCCCTTGAGGAAGACGGCGGAGGTCGGGATCGAGCCGGTGACGGAGGCATCGGGGGCGCCGAGGGCGTCCAGCGTCGTCAGCCAGTGGTAGGTGTGGGCGCGGGTCTCGCCGGCCTCGGGGGTGTAGTTGCCGCCCGTGGCGTCGAAGCGGCCCTTGGCGCGGGCCGGTTCGGCGAGCGACTCGAACTCCCACAGGATGTCGCGCCATTCGACGGCCGGGCCGCCGTTCTCCCGCTCCATCTCGGCGAGGTTGCGCCGGATGGCGCCCGGGTAGGCGCCCATGTGCAGCGCGTTGCCCGAGGTGACCGGGAGGGTGTTGATGCCGTGGATCTCCTCGGGGTTCGCGGTCCACCAGGTGGAGTACGCGCCGCCGCTGCCCCACACCATGCCGACGGTGTCGTGCCCGAAGGAGCCGGGGAAGACCTGCTGGTCGGCGTCGAACCAGTACTGGCCGATGGCGTCGGACTCGGTGGCGAGGAGGTACCCGCCGAGGTCGCGCAGGGCGGTGTCCCCGGTCGCGGAGCCCCACAGGACCAGCGCGGCGCTCAGGTTGGTGGACTCGGAGGACGACTCCTGGTTGTTGCCGGCGGCGAAGCCGGAGTGGCCGGAGGCCCAGCTGTGCCCGGCGTACACGTCGAAGCCGCGCAGGAACGGGAAGGCCGCGTCGGTACGGCTGGGGTTGGCCACGTCGCGGACGAGGGTCTTCACCATGCCGCCCCAGGCGGAGTCCGCGGCCCACGCCTGGTCGTACTGGGCGATGATCGCGGCGGCGTACACGTAGTAGCCGTAGTGGAAGTGGTGGTCGTTGAGCTCGGTGTCGCTGCCGTACGAGGCCGGGTAGCCGGTGAGGGTCTTCCAGGTCCGGTCGTACGAGAACTCGTTCGCGCCGCCGGCGGTGAACCAGTCCTGGAGCCGGCCCTTGAGCAGGCCGAGGAGCCGGTCGCGCAGGGCGGTGTCGCCGAGCTGCTCGGCGAGCGGCACGAGCTGGGCGAGCTTGCCGAGCGCCTTGCCGGTCCAGTACGTGTCGGTGGCACCGGAGAACGGGTCGGCGGAGTTCACCACCTCGTTCAGGTAGCCGCGCAGCCGCGCCTGGTCCACCGCGCCGGAGGCGGGCAGGCCGGGCAGGACGGCGGCCTGCTTGCGGCTGGTGGTGAAGGAGCGTCCCTCGCGGACCTTCATGGTGCCGCGCGGGGAGACGTAGGTGTACGGGGTGAGCGGGTCGGTGGAGTTCAGCCACTGGTGGCGGTAGAGCGCCTGGAGGGTGCCGGTCTCGGAGCCCTCCTTCGCCTCGGTGGTCAGGGTGTACGTGGCATTGGCCTTGCCCGCCGAGGAGGACCAGCTCACGCGGGAGCCGGTGACGAAGCTGAAGGCGTACTTGCGGAAGGTGGCCAGCGCGTCGGTGGAGGGCAGGACGGCGACGGAGAAGTAGTCCTTGCCGCCGAGGCCCGCGGTGACCGTGGTGCCGGAGACGTTCCAGTCGGTGCCGCCGGGCGAGAAGAGGGCGTAGTGGTGGCCGCCGACGGTGATGCCGAGGACGTTGCCCTGGTCGGCGAAGACCGTGGGGGTCGAGGCCGTGGTGATCCGGGCGTCGCCGCCGGTCCCCCGGGCGTAGACGAAGGGCAGGCCGTGGCCGATGGTGGTCCGCAGGGTGCGGGCGCCGTCCGACCAGTAGGGGGTGACGGTCCAGTCCGACCAGTCGTCGGCCTTGGCGTCGGGCGAGTTGAGGCCGGTGAGGCCGAGGGTGAGGTCGGCCTTGTGGGCGAACTCGTACTGGCGCCCGTCGCCGACGATCGCCGGGGTGGTCGGATAGCCGATCTGGAGGCCGCCGGCGACGGCCTGGTAGGTGAGCGGGTGCCCGTACATGGGGGTGGAGTACGGGTTGTCGCCGTAGCGCTGGAAGGCGAGGGAGGACCACCAGTCGTTGGTGGGGACGGGCCGGTCCTTGGCGGCGGCGGTCACCTTGGGGGTGACGGGGGCGCCGGTGTTGGTGGTGGGTCCCGAGGTTCCCGCGGGGCGGGTGTCGGAGTAGCCGCCGGCCCCCACGGGGACGGTGGCGGCGGAGGCGGGACCGGCCGTGGCCGGTACGAGACCGGCTGCGGCCAGGGCGGCGGTGAGGACCAGCGACGCGGCCGGTCGGGAGCGGGGAGCTGACACGTACAGCACCTCGTTGGCTCGTTGGAGAGGGGTGGGGGATCGCTCGCGGTGGCCGGGAGGCGACCGCGGAAACGGTTTTGAGAGCGCTCTCAGCACTGCGCAACGTAAAACTCCCGAAACCTGGGAGTCAAGAGCGGCGACACCGAACCGAGTTGGGAGGCGCGCTCCGTAGGCACCCTTCGATTCCGAGCCGTTACGCCTTCGAGTCTTGACGGGAAGCGGCGAGTCGAGGCACGCTCCAGACCGTTCTTGAGAGCGCTCTCAAGCGTTCTCGGGGCTCCCGGGAAGACCCGGCGCTGCCCACCGTCCCTCCGACCCGCGGTACCGATTCCGCCCCGACGCCAAGGGAGCCCGCCCATGCCCATCAACCGAGCCGCCACGAGAGCCGTCCTCCGCCTCGGAGCGGTCGCGCTCACCGGTTCCCTGCTCGCCGCCTGCGGGTCCGGATCCTCCGACTCCGCCTCCGACGAGCCGGGCGGCAAGGTGACGATCACCGTCGACCTCTTCGGCTCCTTCGGCTACAAGGAGGCCGGGCTCTACGCCGAGTACGAGAAGCTCCACCCGAACGTCACCATCAAGCAGACCGACACCGAGGACGAGGCCGACTACTGGAAGTCGCTCCAGACCCGGCTCGCCGGCGGCGGCGGCCTCGCCGACGTCCAGGGCATCGAGGTCGGCCGCATCGCCTCCGTCACCCAGCAGCAGGGCGAGCGCTTCGAGGACCTGCGGAAGTACGGCGCGGACGGGCTCAAGGACCAGTTCGCCGAGGCCAAGTGGGCCGCCGCCACCGGGAAGGGCGGCGAGGTCCTCGGCCTCGGCACCGACGTCGGCCCCGAGGCGATGTGCTACCGCACCGACCTCTTCAAGCAGGCCGGACTCCCCACCGACCGCGCCGAGCTGGCCAAGAAGTGGTCCACCTGGGACGGCTACCTGGAGCTCGGCAAGCAGTACAAGGCCAAGGCACCCGCCAAGAGCGCCTGGCTCGACAGCGTCGGCAGCCTCTTCTCGATCATGATCGGGCAGGAGAAGGAGCGCTACTACGACGCCTCCGGCGCGCTGATCTGGGAGACCAACCCCGCCCTCAAGACCGCCTGGGAGACCTCCGTCGCGGCGAGGCAGGCCGACCTCAGCGCCAAGCTCGACCAGTGGTCCCCGCAGTGGAACCAGGCCTTCGCCGCCGGCTCCTTCGCCACGATCCCCTGCCCCGCCTGGATGCTCGGCTACATCAAGGGCCAGGCCGGCGAGAGCGGCAAGGGCAAGTGGGACATCGCCGCGCTGCCCGGCGGCGCCGGCAACTGGGGCGGCTCCTACCTGGCGGTGCCGCGTGCCGCCAAGAACAAGAAGGAGGCGTACGAGCTGATCAAGTGGCTCACCGCCCCCGAGCAGCAGGCCAAGATCTTCTCCAAGCAGGGCAACTTCCCCTCCTCCACCGGCGCCATCGCCGAGGTCGCCGACACCACCGACCCGTACTTCTCCGGCGCCCCCATCGGCCAGATCTTCGGTGACGCGGCCAAGGCGGCCCCGGTCCAGGTCCTCGGCGTCCACGACCAGAACATCAACCAGCAGATCACCAACGCGCTGAGCGAGGTCGAGCGCAAGGGCCTCGCCCCGCAGAAGGCGTGGGAGAACGCGAAGAAGGGCGTCGCGAACACCCTCGGCTGACCCGGACGGCTCCGGCCACCCGCCCCCGGGGTCCGGCCGGACCCCGGACCCCGGGTCCGAAGCGGGTCGGGGTGAGGGGCGGGTACGGGTCCGGGTTCGAGTCCGGGTACGGATGGGATCCGGATCCGGACCGGAACGAACCCCGAGTCCGGACCACGGGGCACGAACTCCAGGTACGAACTCCGGGTACGAGCCACGGGGTACGAACTCCGGTTACGGACCACGGAGTACGCATTCCGGGTACGGACCGCCCCACCCGGCCCGGTCCGCTCCCTCCGGCTCGGCCCGGTCCGCTCCACCCGCCGCCTCGTCCGAGCACCCGGCGCGCTCCCTCCGGCCGGCCCGCGCGCGGGTCCGGCCGGCACCGCAGGGCCGACCCGCTCGTCCCGGGTCGGCCCCGCGGGCCGGCCGGACCCCGCACGGACGCCCGGCCGGCCGCACGGGGCCGGGGCGGCTCCCCCCGCCCCGGCCGGCCCGGCTCCCGCCCTCACCCGCCCAGCACCCCTCCACCCCGTTCCACCCCGCTCCCTCCACTCCGCACCTCCCGTCCCCGTCCCCGTCCACCCCCCTCCACCCCGCTCCGTCCGCGCCTCCCGCGGCTTTCCCGCGACCGACTCCCGAAGGGCCGCACCGTGACCCTCACCGCACCGGCGAAAGCCGGCACCGCCCCCCGTCCGCCGGCCGTCCGGCGGGCGTGGCGCGCGGTGTCGCCGTACTCCTACGTCGCCCCGTTCTTCACCCTCTTCGCCGCCTTCGGGCTCTTCCCGCTGATCTACACCGCGTACGTGTCCCTCCACCGGGTCGAGCTCCAGGACCCCGGCGCGATGGAGTGGCGCGGGCTCGGCAACTACACCGCCCTCCTCGGCGACGAGTTCTTCTGGACCGCGCTGCGCAACACCTTCACCATCGGCCTCCTCTCCACCGTCCCCCAGCTGGTGATGGCGCTCGCCCTCGCCCATCTGCTCAACCACAGGCTCCGGGGCCGGACCTTCCTGCGCACGGCCATGCTGCTGCCGTACGCCACCTCCGTCGCCGCCGCGACCCTCGTCTTCGCCCAGCTCTTCGGCCGCGACTTCGGCCTCTTCAACTACGTCCTGGGCCTGGTCGGCGTCGGGCCGATCGACTGGCAGTCCGGCACCCTCAGCTCGCAGATCGCGGTGTCGACGATCGTCGTCTGGCGCTGGACCGGCTACAACGCGCTCATCTACCTCGCCGGGATGCAGTCCATCCCCTCCGAGCTGTACGAGGCGGCCGAGATGGACGGCGCCTCCCGCTGGCGGCAGTTCTTCCACGTGACGCTGCCGGGGCTGCGGCCCACCATCCTCTTCACCGTCGTGGTCTCCACGATCGGCGCCACCCAGCTCTTCGGTGAGCCGCTGCTCTTCGAGGGCTCCATGTCGGGCGGCATCTCGCACCAGTACCAGACCCTCGGCCTGTACATGTACGAGCAGGGCTGGGGCTTCTTCCACCTGGGCCGGGCGGCCGCGATCGCCTGGGTGATGTTCCTGCTGATCCTGGTGCTCGTCGGGGTCAACGCCCTGATCGCGCGCCGCCGTTCCCGCAAGGAGGCCGGCCGATGACCGCGCTCGCCGACCCGCCCGCGCCGACCCTCCGGCCCGTCCCCCGCGAACCCGGCCGGCGACGCCGGTCGGGCGCGGGGCGGACCCTGAAGGCCGGATGGCTCACCTACGCCGTGCTGATCGTGGCGGTCCTCGTCTCGGCCTTCCCCTTCTACTGGACCATCGTGGCGGCCAGCCGCTCCAACGCCGACCTGGCCCAGGTGCCGCCGTCGCTGGTGCCCGGCCCGCACCTGATCCGCAACTTCGAGGCGGTCCTCGCCGAGGCCGACATCGGCAAGGCGCTGCTCAACTCGCTGATCGTGTCCGGCTCGATCACCCTCGGCACGGTGCTCTGCTGCACCCTCGCCGGCTTCGCCTTCGCCAAGCTCCGCTTCAAGGGACGGGGCGCGCTGCTCGCGATCACGGTCGGGACGATGATGATCCCGCCGCAGCTCGGCGTCATCCCGCTGTTCATGCTCATCGCGGAGCTCCAGTGGGTGAACCAGCTCCAGTCCGTGATCCTGCCGGGCCTCGTCTCCGCCTTCGGTGTCTTCTTCATGCGCCAGTACCTGGTGCAGTCGCTGCCCGACGAGCTCATCGAGGCGGCCCGGGTGGACGGTGCCTCCACGGCCCGGATCTTCTGGTCGATCGTCGTCCCGATAGCCCGTCCGGGTATGGCCGTTCTCGGTCTGCTCACCTTCATGGCCGCGTGGAACGACTTCTTCTGGCCCATCGTGGCACTCTCCTCGCAGGAGCCGACCGTCCAGGTGGCGCTCCGCCAGCTCGGCGGCGGATACGTCCACGACCAGTCGGTGATCATGGCGGGCACCCTGCTGGGCACGCTGCCCGTGCTGCTGGTCTTCGGCCTGCTCGGCCGCCAGATCGTCGGCGGCATCATGCAGGGCGCGGTCAAGGGCTGACCCGGCGCCGGACTTTCCCCTCCCCTCTCCCCTCCTCTTCTTCCTGGAGTTGCCTCCTCATGACCACTGTCGACGCCCGCCCCGAGTCCCCCGCGACGCTCCGCTTCCCGGAGGGCTTCCGCTGGGGCACCGCCACCGCCGCGTACCAGATCGAGGGCGCGGCCACGGAGGACGGCAGGACACCGTCCATCTGGGACACCTTCAGCCGGACCCCGGGCAAGGTCCGCAACGGCGACACCGGTGACATCGCCGCCGACCACTACCACCGGGTCCGCGAGGACGTGGCGCTCATGCGCGAACTGGGCGTGACGGACTACCGGTTCTCGGTGGCCTGGCCGCGCGTCCAGCCCACCGGACGCGGGCCGGCCCTCCAGAAGGGCCTGGACTTCTACCGGCGGCTCTGCGACGAGCTGCGGGACGCGGGGATCCGGCCGGTGGCGACCCTCTACCACTGGGACCTGCCGCAGGAGCTGGAGGACGCGGGCGGCTGGCCGCGCCGGGAGACGGCCGCGCGGTTCGCCGAGTACGCGGGGCTCGTCGCGGACGGACTCGGCGACCGGGTCGCCACCTGGACCACGCTCAACGAGCCCTGGTGCGCCGCCTTCCTCGGCTACGGCAACGGGGTGCACGCCCCGGGCCGGACGGACGACGCGGCCGCGCTGAGCGCCGCGCACCACCTGAACCTGGCGCACGGCTGGGCGGTCGGGGCGCTGCGGGAGAGGCTGCCGGCCGGGACGGAGGTCTCGCTGACCCTCAACCTGCACGTGGTGCGGGCGCTGACGGAGTCGGCGGAGGACCGGGACGCGGCGCGCCGGATCGACGCGGTGGCGAACCGAGTCTTCCTGGACCCGGTCTTCCGGGGCCGGCTGCCGGAGGACCTGGTCCGGGACACGGCCGGGGTGACGGACTGGGGCTTCGTACGGGACGGGGACCTGGCGGCGATCTCGGCGCCGATCGACTCGCTCGGGCTGAACTACTACTCCCCCACGGTGGTCGCGGCGGGCTCGTCGGAGTCGCCCTCGCCGTGGGCGGGCGCGGAGCGGCACGTGCGGTTCCTGCCGGCGCCGGGGCCCCGGACGGCGATGGACTGGCCGGTGGACGCGGACGGGCTCTACGAGCTGCTGGTGAGGCTGCGCGACGAGCTGCCGGAGGTGCCGCTGGTGATCACCGAGAACGGTGCCGCCTACGACGACTACGCGGACCCGTCCGGCCAGGTGCGCGACCCGGAGCGGGTCGCCTATCTGCACGGGCACCTGGCGGCGGTGCGGCGGGCCGTCGAGGACGGCGCGGACGTGCGGGGGTACTTCCTCTGGTCTCTCCTGGACAATTTCGAGTGGGCGTTCGGGTACAGCAAGCGGTTCGGGATCGTGCACGTGGACTTCGCCAGCCAGCGGCGGACGCTCAAGGACAGTGCCCGCTGGTACGCGGACGTGATCGCGCGGGGCGGGCTGCCGTCCTGAGCCTCCGGCCCCCGGGTCAGGGGGTGGTGAGCACGACGAGCCGCTGGGTGGCGCGGGTCATGGCCACGTAGTGGTCCACCGCCCCCTCGATGCCCTCGCCGTACGCGCTCGGGTCGAGGAGGACGACGAGGTCGAACTCCAGGCCCTTGGACAGGCTCGGGGTGAGCGCCCTGACCCGGGGGCGGTCGCCGAGGTCGGGGAGGCGGCCCTCGGCGGCGATGACGCAGGCGACGCCGTCGGCGTGGTCCGCGAGCCAGTCGTCGAGGACGGTGTCGAGGTCGCCGGCGGGGCCGTGGAGGACGGGCAGCCCGCTCGCGCGGACCGAGGTCGGCACGTTGGCGTCCGGGAGGGCGGCGCGGATGACCGGTTCGGCCTCGGCCATGACCTCCTCAGGGGTCCGGTAGTTGATGCTCAGGGAGGCGGTCCCGATCCGGTCGAGGCCGATCCGCCGGAGCCTCTCCTCCCAGGTCTCGGTGAAGCCGTGCCGGGCCTGGGCGCGGTCGCCGACGATGGTGAAGCTGCGGGACGGGCAGCGGAGCAGCAGCATCTGCCATTCGGCGTCGGTGAGCTCCTGCGCCTCGTCGACGACGACGTGGGCGAAGGGTCCCGCCAGCGGGTCCCCGGCGGCGGAGGGCAGGCCGGCGTCGTCGACGAGGCTCTCCTGGAGGTCCTTGCCGAGGAGCATGGTGACGGCGCCCTCGCCGTCGTCGTCGGAGCGCACGATGTTCTCGATGACGCCGGCCATCCGCTCCTTGCGGGCGGCCAGGGTGGCCTTCTCCCGGCGCTTGCGGGCGGCGGAGCGCGGGTCTCCGAGCCGCTGCCGGGCCACGTCGAGGAAGGGCAGGTCGGACTCGGTCCACGCCTGGGCGTCGGCCCGCTGGAGTGCGCGCACCTCCTCGCGGTCGAGCCAGGGCGCGCACAGGCGCAGATAGGCGGGGACGGTCCACAGGTCGCCGACCAGATCGGTGGGCTCCAGCATGGGCCAGTGGCGGTCGAGGGTGGAGACGAGCTCCCGGTCGGCGCGCAGGGCCCGCTCGAAGAGGATCTCGGGGACGTCGTCGCGCGCCTTCTCCTTGAGGAGGGCGACCAGCTCGTCCCAGATCAGTTCGCGGGCCTCGTTGTGCGGGGTGCTGGGGCCGGGTGCGTCGAAGGCCTCGGCCCAGTCCTCGGGGGTGACGGCCAGGTCGCCCCAGTCGGTGGTCACGCCGGTGGTCGCGGTGGGCGGCTCCTCGTAGAAGCGGACGGCCTTCTCGATGCCGCGGACGAGGGCGCCGGAGGACTTGAGCCGGGCGACCTCGGGGTCCTTCTCCGGCCCGGCCGCGGCGCCCTCCGGGACGAGGTCGCGGACGGTGCAGGTGCGGACGCCCTCCTCACCGAGGCTGGGCAGCACGTCGGAGACGTAGGCGAGGTAGGGCTGGTGGGGGCCGACGAATAGGACGCCGCCGCGGCGGTGCCCGAGCCGGGGGTCGGAGTAGAGCAGGTAGGCGGCGCGGTGGAGGGCGACGACGGTCTTTCCGGTGCCCGGCCCGCCGTCGACGACGAGGGCGCCGCGCGAGCTCGCGCGGACGATGGCGTCCTGGTCCGCCTGGATGGTGGAGAGGACGTCGCGCATGCGCGCGGAGCGGTTGGTGCCGAGGCTGGCGATGAAGGCGGACTGGTCGTCGAGGGCCGCGTGCGCGTCGAGGCCGCCCTCGGTGAAGACCTCGTCCCAGTAGTCGGTGATCCGGCCGCCGTTCCAGCGGTAGCGGCGGCGGCTGGCGAGGCCCATCGGGTGGGCGTGGGTGGCGCCGAAGAAGGGTTCGGCGGCGGGCGAGCGCCAGTCGACGAGCAGCCGGTTCCCGTCGCTGTCGGTGAGGCCGAGCCGTCCGATGTAGAGGGGTTCGGAGCCGTCGGCGGAGACGATCCGGCCGAGGCAGAGGTCGAGCCCGAAACGGCGCAGGGCGCGCAGCCGGCCGGAGAGCCGATGGACCTCCAGGTCGCGCTCCATCGCCTCGCGGCCCACTCCGCCGGGTGCGCGGCGCACGGCGTCGAGCCGCTCGGAGAGTTCGGCGACGGCCTCCTCCAGGCTCTCGGCGACGGCGGCGAAGTGCTGCGCGTCGTCGGCGATCAGCGCCGGGTCGGCCTTGGCGGCGAGACGGTCGGGAAGCTCGAAGGGGCCGGTGGTGCGCTGAGGCATGGGCACGCGTGCAACTCTCGTTTCGGCAGGTGACGGGGGTAGATGTGCGATTGTGCGGCATGTGGGGGGCCTTGCCGCAAGGCCCCCCTTGCGCTATACCTTGAACATGGCGGGAGGTGCTCCCGCCTTTTTCTGTGCCCCCGCTCTTTCCTGTGCTCCCGCCCCGCCGTGCCCGCGCCCCGCTGTGCCCGTGTCCTGGCGGCCGCGCTCTTCCGCGCCCGCCCGCGCGTCAGCGGGTGTCGCCCGTCCAGTCGAATCGCGCCGGGTCTCCCGTCCGGGGGCCGTAGACGGCCTTCCCCCCGGGACCGAAGCTGCCCAGCTCCGTCTCCAGGACGGCTCCGGCGCGTATCCGCTCGCCGGTCCAGTCGGTCACGTCGAGCAGCAGCCCGTCGAGCGGGCCGCCGACCAGTTCCGCGTAGACGCGCCCGGCGCGCGGTCCGGGACGCGGGTCGTCGTGGTCCTGGCCGTAGACCCGGCCCCGCAGCAGCTCCTCGTCACGGTCCCCGCCCATGCCGCCGCCCTTCCCCCTGTCCCTGGGACTGTCGCTCTGCCTGTCCATGGCCACAGCGTGACAGCCGCCACTGACAACGGCCCGCCGGCCGGCCCCGTACGGAGTCGCCCTGACCGTCCCGAGGGGAACCGGCACGGCCGCCCGCCCGTCTTCGAGTAAAAGCCGCCTGAGCGCCCGCGGCGGCCCCACCAGGAAGGATGTCGATGACGATCACGCTCGCCGAGGAGATCACCCTGCTGTCGCTGGACGACGAGTCCGGGGAGGCGAAGGAGCGGCAGGCGGCCTCGTGGGCGGTCGCGGGCGGGATCCTGCTCGACCTGGCGCTCGCCGGACGCGTGTCCGTCACGGGCGGGCGGCTGGCCGTGACCGACCCGAGCCCCACCGGGGAGCCGCTGCTGGACGGGCGGCTGGCGCGGATCGCGGCCTGGGCGGGGAAGCGGCCCAAGGCTCCGAAGGTCGCCGACTGGCTGACGAAGGACCACACGAAGGCTCCGGCCGCGACGGTGGCGCGCCTCTGCGAGCGGGGCCTCGTCGTGGAGGAGAAGCACCGGGTCCTGGGCCTGTTCCCGGTGCGGCGCTACCCGGAGGCCGACGGCTCGGCCGAGCGGGAGCTGCGGGAGCGGCTGCGGGCCGTGGTCCTCGACGGCGCCGCGCCGGACGAGCGGACGGCCGGCCTGATCGCGCTGGTGCACGGGGCGAAGCTGCACCGTCTGGCGTTCCCCGGGGAGCCGCGCAAGGAGATCGCCGCGAAGCTGGAGGAACTGACCGACGGCGACTGGGCGGCGGAGGGTGTGCGTGAGGCGATCAGGAGCATGCGGGCGGCGATGGCCGCGGTCAGCGTGGTCACCGTCGTCGTGGTCGCGGGCTGAGCACGGGCGGGGACGGTCACCGGCGGGGCGGGACGGGGTTCAGGTCACCGCGTGGCCGTAGGCGGCGGCCAGGGCGTCGAGTTCCGGATCGCCGTACAGCCGGCGCAGGCCCTGGAAGACGGTGACCTTCTCCTGGCCGAAGCGGCCGATGCGCGCTTCGAAGCTGTCGGGGGAGACGAACCGCGGCGGGGTGCTCTTGCTGTGGAACTTGTCGGCGTACATGACCATCCGCTCCTCGGGCGTGACGGGCACGTAGTCGGCGGGCGGGATGGGCAGGCCCTGGGCGAGGACGTCCTCCCGGGTCAGACCCACGCCGGTGTGGCAGGAGCAGAAGCGGCACAGCGCCTCGGGCAGGCCCTCGTCCGCGAGCAGCTGGTGGCCGAGGACGCCGTGGGTGACGTACGAGGTGCCGTCGATCCGCCCGGCGGAGTCGTACAGGCGGTAGACGCCGATGTCGTGCAGCAGGCAGCCGGCGCGGACGAGCTCGGCGTCGGCGCCCCGACCGGAGCGGGTGAGCAGCTGGTCCGCGATGGCGGCGACGATCTCGCAGTGGGTGAAGACGAGTTCGAAGGCGGCGTCGCTGGGGGCGTGCTTCCGGTGCAGCGCCCGGATGTCGTCATATGAGGGGATCTCCACACCGGGAAGGATAGCGGGCGGGCTGCCGCCCGGGCCGGGGAGGGACCGGTGGGGTCGCGGGGAGCGGCGAACGGCGGCGAGGGAACCCGGGCGGGGCCGGTGCAGGCGGCCGGGGCGGGTCGGCGGGCGGAGGCGAACCTTCCACTACGCTGCGTACTGCGTCGAACTCGCCGTCATCATGCGGTAACTGACGGTGTGTCTTCTCATCATCGAGGTGCGTTCCGACGACGGAAGGTCTCCCATGCAGCGCAGGTCCCTCTCCCTCCTGGCGGTCGCGGCGGTCCTGTCCGCCGTGTCCCTGCCCCTCGCCGAGGCCCGCCCGGCCGGTCCGACCGCGAGCGCCGGCCATCCCGTGCACGGAGCCGTCCGCGTCACCCGTGTGCCGGCCCCGGGCGTGACGCTCACCTCCCTCTCGTACGGGCGGCGGGACGCCGACCACGTCTGGACCGTCCAGGTCGGCCTGCCGCTGCTGCCCGACGGCCCGCTCGCGGGGGCGCCGCTGTCCCTGGGGCCGCGCGGGACCGCGCTGCGGGTGGCGGAGGCCCTGCGCGCGGCGGGCTTCGAACCGCGGGTGGAGGAGGTGACCACCCCGGCGTTCGCGGACCTGCGGCCCGGAGTGCTCGGCTGGACGGTACGGACCGGCCGGTCCGCGGACGAGGCCGGGGCGACGGCACTGGCCGGACGCCTCGTCGCTGCCGGGTTCACCGCTCGCACCCGCTACACGGGGCAGGACGGCACCGACGACGACGCGCCGCAGCGCGTCCACGTCCTGCGGGTGGACCTCGACGCGTTCGGCGGCCGGCTGGAGCCCGGGCACGGCCCCTCCCTCCTCGGGACGGAGAAGCTGACCGCGCTGATGGGCGCCGCGGGCGCCGTCGCCGGGATCAACGGGCAGTGGTTCTACGACCTCGCCCCCGGCGGGCTGTACGTGAAGGACGGCCGGCTCCTCGGTTCCGCCACCCAGGGACGGGCCGGTGTCCGGCTGGAGCGCGGCGGCCGGACCTTCGCCGTCGACACCTTCACCGCCCGGGTGACGGTCACGGCGGCCGGGGAGACCGTCGAGGTCGACGGGGTCAACCGGGTCCCCGGCGCGATCTGGAACTGCGGAGGCGTCGGCGGCGACCTGCCGACGGAACGCCCGCAGCACGACGTCCGGTGCACCGACCCCAGCGAGCTCGTCCGCTTCACGCCCGAGTGGGGCGCTCCCCCGGCCGGGGCCGGCGCGGAGGCCGTCCTCGACGCCCGGGGCCGGGTGACGGCCGTCCGCTCCGCGCGCGGAGCGGCCGTGCCGCCCGGCGGCTCGACCCTCCAGGCCACCGGCGACAGCGCGGCCTGGCTGCGGCGCACCGCGCGGGTGGGCGCGACCCTGTCCTTCGACGAGCAGGTGCGCGACGGCCGCGGCCTGCCGGTGCCGCTGGGGTCCGACACGACGATCCTCCAGGTGGGCCCCGCGCTGGTCCGCGACGGGCAGGTGGCGGTGAACGCGGTCGCCGACGGCATCGTCCGCGAGGGCCCCGACCCCTCCTTCACCTATGACTGGACGGTCCGCGCCAATCCCCGGTCCATGATCGGCGTGGACGACGCGGGCAGGCTCCTGCTGGTCGTCGTGGACGGGCGCAGGCCGGGCACCAGCGAGGGCCTGGGCATCGACGGCGCGGCCCGTCTGATGCGGGCGCTCGGCGCACGTGCGGCGCTCAACCTCGACGGCGGCGGTTCGAGCGTCCTCGCCACGTCGGCGGGCATCGTCAACCAGCCCTCCGACGCCGCCGGCGAACGCGCCCTCGGCACCGGTCTGCTCCTCCTCCCCCCGGCGGCCCGCTGAGGCCCGCGCCGCGTGCGGCGACAGGCGGAGTGCGCCGGGAGCGGCCAGACTGGGCGGAGACCGGTGCCGGCCGTCGACAGGGGTGCACATGTCCGAGGACGTTCCGTCCGCGCTCGACGGCGCCGTCCTCGACCGTGCCGTCCTCGACGCCGTCTTCCGGCAGACCGAGGTCGGCGTGCACGTGCTCGACCGCGAGCTGCGCCTCGTCCGGGTCACCGGAGCGGTGCTCGCCACGCGGGGCGTCGCGGCGGAGGAGGTGCTGGGGCGGCCCGCGGCGGAGGCGTACCGGATCTTCGGCATCGAGATCAAGGAGAGCGTGCTCCGCGAGATCCTGGACGGCGGGGCGCCGCTCCGGGCCGTCCCCATGCGGGGCCGCCCGCCCCACGACCCGGGCCGCCGGCACGTGTACTCCGTCTCCGTGTACCCGCTCCGCGCGCCGGGCCCGGACGGCGCCGGGCTCCCGGCGCCGGGGCTGGTCGCGACCGTCGTGGACATCACCGGGCGGATCCGGGCCCAGCAGCGGCTCGGGCTGCTCCACGAGGCCCGCATGCGCATCGGCCGGACCCTGGACGTGGAGCGGACCGCCCGCGAGCTGGTCGAGGTGACCGTGCCCGGATTCGCCGGCTCGGTCGTGGTGGCGCTGACCGACGCCGTGCTGCGGGGCAAGCCTCCGGAGCTGCGCCGGCCGGGCGAGACGCCGCTGCTGCGCTGCACCGCCGTGGGCGGCTCGGGGGACGCCCGCGCGGACGGTCCGCTGCCGGAGCCCGGTGCGGTCCTGCTGCCCGGACTGTTCGGCGAGCGGCTGCCCGACGGCCCGGAAGCGGTGGCCGGGGGCGCGCGGGTGGTGGCGCCGCTCTCCGTCCGCGGGCAGCTGCTCGGGGCGGTGGTCTTCCGGCGTCCGCCCGGGGCCGATCCGTACGGCGAGGACGATCTCGCGCTCGTCGAGGGGGTGACGGCGCACACCGCGACCTGCCTGGAGAACGCGCTCCGCTTCACCCGCGAGCACATCGTCATGACCGCGCTCCAGTCCTGGCCGCTGCGGCCCGAGGGCGAGACCCGGCACGCCGTCGAGCTGGCCCAGCGGCACCGGCCGGGGGGCACCGGGGCCGGCTCCTGGTTCGACGTCATCCCGCTGCCGGGCGCGCGGGTGGCGCTGGTGGTCGGCCAGGTGGAGCGGCCGGGACTGAGCTCGGTGGCGACGATGGGCCGGCTGCGGACCGCCGTCCACAGCCTGGCCACGCTGGACCTCGCCCCGCACGAACTGCTGGCCCGGCTCCACACCGTGACCCTGCGTCTCGCCCGGGAGCAGGGGCGTGGACCCGGCGCGGACGAGCCGGTGGCGAGCTGCACGGTCGCCGTCCACGACCCGGTGACCGGCCGCCTCGAACTGGCCCGCGCGGGCGCCTCGCTGTGTGTCGCCGTCCGGCCCGACGGCTCGCTCGACGCGGATCTGGTGGAGGAGGGGCCGCTGCTGGGCGGTGGGGGGCCGCCGTTCGCCTGTGCCTCCCACCTCCTGCCGGAGGGCACCACCCTCGGCCTGGCCTCCTCGGCGCGCGCCGACGGCGGCCCGGCGGTGGCCCGGGTCGCGGCGGCGCTGGCCGCTCCCGACCGCGGCCCCCACGCGATGGCGGACGACCTGGCGGCGCTCCTCGCGCCCGAGCGGGTCCTGCTCGTGGCCCGCACCCTCCGGCTGCCGGCCGCGGACGTCGCCGAATGGGAGGTGCCGTCCGAGCTGTCGGCGGTGGCGCGGGTGCGCCACGCCGCGGAGGAACGCGTACGGGAGTGGGGGCTCGCCGTGGACCCGCTGACCGTCGAGCTGATCGTGAGCGAACTGGTCACCAACGCCGTCCGGCACGGCGCGCCGCCGGTCGCCCTCCGGCTGCTCCGGGGCGCCTCCACGCTCACCGTGGAGGTGCGCGACGGCGCGGCCACCGCCCCGCACCTGCGGCACGCGAAGGCCGGTGACGAGGGCGGGCGCGGTCTGCAGATCTGCTCGACGCTGGCGGACGCGTGGGGCGTCCGCTACGAGGGGGAGGGCAAGACGGTGTGGGCGGAGGCCGGGCTGGGCGGGTCCCGGGACTGAGCGGTCCCGGCGGGTCAGGCGAGGCCGTACGACCGGGGGGTGAGGGCGGTGGCGGCGTGCGGGGCCGGGACGAGGCCGAAGCCGTGGTTGGCGGCGACGGCGCGGATGTGGTCGGCGGAGAGCGAGCCGTGCCGTTCGAGCACGAGCGCGGGCAGGCCGGAGCGGGTGTGCCCGGCGGTGCGGTGGAAGGACAGGACGCTGACGGAGGCCGGCCGGTGGAAGGGATGGCACCGGCGGGCCGCCGCCTCGTCGGCATGGGCCAGGATCCGGACGGCGGGCTCGGCGCCGAACTCGTCGGCGAGGCCGTCGGCGCGCCAGTGCGCGGGCTCCTGGGCGCGGCCGGTGAGGTGGTGCGAGCGGTTGGCCGAGGTGACGGCGAGGAAGTCGCCGCCGGTCCGGGCGAGCGCGGCGCCGAGGAACGCGTGCGAGGGGCAGCGGGTGCCGGGCGCGATGACCTGGACGGTACGGGTGTCCCCGTCGCTCGCGGCGAGCGCTCCCGGCACCCGGTCGGCCGCCGGTCCGCGCAGCCCGATCGGCCCGATCCCGAGCAGTTCGTCCATCAGCGACCGCACCTGCTGCCAGGGCACGCCCTCGGGGAGCCGGGTCCAGTCGAAGGCTCCGGGGATCCGCTCGGGGACGGTGACGAGGCTGGCGGTCTGCTCCGCCGGCCGGCCCTTCAGCCGGTTCACGCGCTCGACGGTCTCCCGGTCGGGGCGGAAGGTCAGCGCGTAGAAGTTGCCGAACCCGTGCGCCACGGCCCGCCCTTCGGCGAGCGCCGCGGCCGCGTCCCGTACGTCCTCAGGGTTGTCGAGCACCCAGGTCCTCTCCGCCGTGGCCTGCTGAACGCTCACGGAAACCACCTCCGCGTCTTCGCCGTGTGATCGTTTTACGCGTGCAACGACCCAACGCCACCGGGGTCACCCAAACCGCCCCTTCGGCCCACCCGCCGCTCCCCCCGGTCACCCGCGTGCGCGGCCGCCCCGTCCGTCCCACCCGGACGAGGGGCCGGGCCGGGTGTCACCGAACTCGGTGGGTGGGTACGCCAGATGGGTTTACGATCACGTGTTCGTCCCGGGGTGCGGGCTCCGGGGCTTCGCTTCGATCAGCCGGGCGGCGCCCGGTGAGAGGACGTCGCATGAGGGCAGCGCACGTGGTGAACGATCTCCTGGCCTTCCTGTGGGAGATGCTCGCGCTCGGGGTGCTCGCCTGGTGGGGGTGGAGTGCCGCCGAACCGGTGTGGCTGAAGGCGGTGGCGGCGGTGGGCGTGCCGGTGGCCGCGGCGACGCTGTGGGGCTTGTTCGCGGCGCCGAAGGCGCGGTTCCGGGTGCCGACGGCGGCGGTGCTGGCCGTGAAGGCGCTGGTCTTCGGGGCGGCGGCGCTGGCGCTGGCGGGGCTCGGGCACGGGGTGTGGGCGGTGGTGTTCGGTGCCGTGGCGGTCGTCAACACGGTGCTCGTGACGGTGTTCCGGCGGTCCGACGCGTACGCGTTCTGACTCCCGGGCCGCCGCCCGCCGGGGGCCGCCCTCGCGGGCGGCGGCGACCGGCGGCGGCCGGGATGTCCTACACGACCGCGCCCGTGCGGTCGGCGCTCCTGGTCCGCGCGGGGCGGACCGGGGCCGGGGCGCGGGTCTCCAGGGCGACCGTCAGCGGGAGGGCGGTGAAGACGGTCGAGGCCATGCCCAGGACGACACCGGCGAGGAGTGCCACGGAGAAGTCCGTGAGGGTGTCGCCGCCGAGGACGGCGAGGGCGGCCAGGACGAAGAGGGCGCCCATGCCGGTGTTGACCGTACGGGGCAGGGTCTGGGCCACCGCGCGGTCGGCGAGCTCCGCGAGCGGCAGCCGGCCGCCCTTGCGGCGCAGTTCGCGCAGGCGGTCCAGGACCACGACCGAGTCGTTGACGGAGTAGCCGACGACCGTCAGCAGCGCGGCCAGGAACACGCTGTCCACCTGCTTGCCGAGCCAGGCGAAGAGACCCACGACCAGCAGCACGTCCTGGACCATCGCGGCGACGGCCGCCAGCGCGTACGTCCAGCGGAAGCGGACGGAGAGGTAGACGAGCTGGGCCGCGACGGCGAGACCGAGCGCGAGGAGCGCGTGGGTGCGCAGTTCGCCGCCGAGGCTCGGGCCGATCAGGTCGTCGCGCTCGACCGTGACGGGACCGGCGGCCTCGGTGAGCGCCTCGGTGATGCGGGTGTGGGCCGCGTCGCCGGTCTCCCCGACCCGGACGGAGACGTCCCGGCCGCCGTCGCCGGTGGTCTGGACGACGGCGTCGGGGAAGCCCGCCGCGGTGACGGCCGCGCGGGCGGCGTCGGCGTCCACCGGGCGGGTGGCGGTGTACCGGACGTCCCGGCCGCCGGTGAACTCGACGCCCAGTTCGACTCCCCGGACGCCGATCCCGGCGAGGGCGACGAGGAGCAGGGCGGTGCTGACGGTGAACCAGCGGCGCCGGTGGACCATCAGTCGCGGTGCCCGGCGGTTGAGCCGGGTGCGGAGCCGGCCGAGGCCCGCCATGCCGGTGAGCCGGGGCCTGCGGCGTACGGCGGGCAGGGCGAGGGCCGCGTCGGCGAGCAGCCGGGTGATCACCATGGCGGTGACCATCGAGGCGAGGACGCCGATGGCGAGGGTCACGCCGAAGCCCTTCACGGGGCCGGTGGCGAAGGCGAAGAGGAGGCCGGCGGCGAGGAGGGTGGTGATGTTGGAGTCGGCGACGGCGCTCCACGCCTTGCCGAAGGCCGCGGCGAGCGGGCGGCGCGGATCGCGGGTGGCGGCGGAGCGGCCGAGGGCCGCGTACTCCTCCCTGGCCCGTTCGAAGACGAGGACGTTGGCGTCGACGGCGATGCCGACCGCGAGGACGAAGCCGGCGAGGCCGGGGAGGGTGAGGGTGGCGCCGAGCGCGACGACGGCCGCGTACGAGATCAGGCCGTAGAGGAGCAGGGCGATCGTGGCGAGCAGGCCGAGGAGGCGGTAGACGGCGATGACGAAGACGCCGGTGCAGGCGAGGCCGATGACGGCGGCGAGGGCGCTGGCGCGGATCGCGTCGGCGCCCAGGGTCGGGCCGACGGTGCTCTGCTCGACGGTGGTGACGGGGACGGGGAGCGCCCCTCCCTCGACGAGTGCGGCGAGGTCGCGGGCCTCCGCGGCGGAGAAGCCGCCGGTGATCTGGGTGGCGCCGCCGGCGATGCCGGCGCCGCAGGCCACGCCGGTCTGCATGGCGGGCGCGGAGACGATCCGCCCGTCGAGGACGATGGCGACGCGGCGGGCGGGGTCGCCGGCCGGGGCGCAGGCGGCCTCGCCGGTGAGGCGGGCCCAGTCGGCGGCGGCGCCGTCGCGGAAGGCGAGGTCGACGGTCCAGCCGCGCCCGCTCGTGGCGTCGAGGACGGCGTCGGCGCTCTTCACGCCGTCGCCGGTGAGGGCGGGCGCGGCGAGGGCGAGGAAGCCGCCGGAGCCGGGGGCGGCGTCGGGGTCCTGGAGGACCCGGGTGCCGTCGGCCGCGGGGGGCTTCGCCGGGCCGTCGGCCGTGCCGGTGACGGGGTGGATGGTGAGCTGGGCGGTGCGGCCGATGACCTCGGCGGCCTCGCGCGGGTCGCGGAGGCCGGGGAGTTCGACGACGATCCGGTTCTCTCCCGAGCGGGCGAGCGACGGCTCGGCGACGCCGAGCCCGTCGACGCGCTTGCGGAGCACTTCGAGGGCGCGGTCGGTGGCCTCGGCGTCGGCGCGGACGCCGGGGGCGTCCCGGGTCTCCAGGACGATCCTGGTGCCGCCGCGGAGGTCGAGTCCGAGGCGGGGCGAGGTGGTGAGGGCGGTCCAGAGGGCGAGCCCGACGACGGCGAGCGCGAGGAGCGCGCGCCGGAGCACGGCGGATGAGGACATGGGGTCTCCACGGGCGGTGCACGGCCGCGCGCCGGGGCGGCGGGCGTGCGGGGGCGAGCTGGGACACGCGCGCGCCGGGCCGTGGCCCCGGGATCGGGCGGGGTCGGCTCACCGCCCTCCCGGCGAGGGCCGGGAGGGCGCGAGCTCCGCGTGATCGGGAGGACACGGGCGCGGGCCGGGCGGCGGGCATGCCGGGGGCCCGGGCGGCGGCGCGGTGGAACGGCGTCAGCTGTGCCGGGTGGAGGGTGGGCCCCGGGGGGCCGTGGGGTCGTACGGGAGGCCGGGCGGCGCGCGTTCCCTGCGGGGGTCCCCCTCGACGGGCCCGGCTCCGGGGGCCTCGTCCGCGACGCGGACGGCCGGGGGTGCCACGGGCGGCGCCGTGAACCGTACCGACTGCTCGACGGCCGCGGGCAGTTCCACGGCCTCGGCGGCCGACACCTGGGTGTCGGGCACCGGAGCGGGGGTCCCGGCGGCCGGCGGGCCGGGGGCGGGGCTCGCGGGCGGCGCCGCGAAGCGTGCCGACGCGTCGACGGCCAGGGGCTCCGCGTGGATGTGGGATTCCGGTGCGAGGGCCGCCGCGGCGGCGGCCGGGCCGCCGGCTCCGGCGGCGGCGCTCGCGGGCGGCACGAGGAACGCGCAGAGCGCGCAGAGCAGCGCGGGCAGGAGCCGGGCCAGGACGCGGACCGAGGACGGCCTGGTGCCGTGCACCGCCCACCCCCCGTCCGTCGTGACCTCGCGTCGGGCCAGCCTAGACGGGTCGGCGGGAGAGCGGGACACCAGGTGGTCGGGGCGGCGGAGCTGAGTACGGGGTGAGTACGCGCGCCCATGCCGGAGGAGGGGGCTCCGGCCGACGATGGGCGGGCCGTCGTCGTACCGGTTCCGAAGGTGGAGGGTCCCGCCCGTGCTCAGTCGTCTCGCCGCGCATCTCGTCCCGTTCTTCGGGCGGTTGACCGTGACCGCGGATCCCGGTGCCCGGATCGAGCCGGGCGCCATCATCGTCGTCAACCACACCTCGCTCGCCGACCCCGCGCTGGTGCTGGCGGCGCTGCGGCGGCGGCTCGGCGCCGAGCCGGTGCTGCTCGCGGCGGCCGGCCTGTGGCGGGTGCCGGGGCTGGGCCGGGCGCTGACCCGGGACGGGTACGTGCCGGTGCACCGGAACACCGCGCACGCCTCGGTCGCGCTGGACCGGGCGGCGGTGGCGCTCGCCTCGGGGCGGCCGGTGATGCTCTACGCGGAGGGGCGGATCCCGCCGCGCCGTGAGGCCTCGGAGGCGCCGCCGGTGGAGTTCCGCACCGGTCTGGCGCGGCTCGCCGTGGCGACGGGCGCGCCGGTGGTGCCGGTCGGGCAGGCCGGGGCGCGCCGGATCACCTCGGGCGGCACGGTGAAGCAGATCGCGGGGGTGCTGACGGCCCCGCTGCGGCGCCCCTGCCTGCACGTGCACATCGGGGCGCCGCTGCGGCTGCCCGCGGACGTGCCGGCGGCGACGGCGCTGGCACACGGTGCCGTCACGGACGCGTGGCGGACGGCGGCGCTGGCGCTGGGCGAGCCGGCGGCTGGGGCGGAGCCGGGCGGCCGGCCGGCGGACTCCGTCTGAGGCGGCGCGCGCCGGACGGGCCGGACCCGTACGGGAGGGTCAGGCGGGGCCCAGGCCGAGGTCGCCGCCGGGCGGGGGCGCCAGGTAGCGGGCGACGTCGGCGTCGGTGACCTCCGCGAGGGTGGCGGGGCTCCAGCGCGGGTCGCGGTCCTTGTCGACGACCTGGGCGCGGATGCCCTCGACGAGGTCGTGGCCGGTGACGGCGGCGCAGGAGGCGCGGTACTCCAGGTCGAGGACGGCTTCGAGGCTGTCGAGGGCGCGGGAGGCGCGCAGCACGGCCAGGGTGGCCTTGAGCGCGGTCGGCGACTTGGCGAGGAGAATGGTCGCGGTCTCCTTGGCGGCGGGGACGCCGGAGTCGACGAGGCGGTCGACGATCTCCTCGACGGTGGGCGCGGAGTAGCAGGCGTCGATCCACTCGCGCCGCTCGGCGAGGACGCCGGGGGCGGGCGCGGTGCTGTGCCGGGCGACGGCCTCGCCGGCGGGGAGGCGGGTGAGGTCGGCGGCGAGGGCGTCGAGCGCGGCGGCGGGCACGTGGTGGTCGGCGAGGCCGGCGAGGACGGCGTCGGCGGCGCCGATCTGGGCTCCGGTGAGGGCCAGGTGGGTGCCGAGCTCGCCGGGGGCGCGGCCGAGGAGCCAGGTGCCGCCGACGTCGGGGACGAGGCCGATGCCGGTCTCGGGCATGGCGATCCGGGAGCGTTCGGTGACGACGCGGACGGAGCCGTGGGAGGAGACGCCGACGCCGCCGCCCATGACGATGCCGTCCATGAAGGCGACGTACGGCTTGGGGTAGCGGGCGATGCGGGCGTTGAGGCGGTACTCGTCGCGCCAGAAGGCGGCGGAGGCGGCGCCGCCGGCGCGGGCGTCGTCGTGGATGGCCCGGATGTCGCCGCCGGCGCACAGGCCCCGCTCCCCCGCGCCGCGCAGGACCACGGTGGTGACGGCCGGGTCGTGTTCCCAGTCCGTGAGGGCCGAGTCGAGGGCGCGGATCATGGGGTGGGTGAGGGCGTTGAGGGCGCGGGGCCGGTCGAGGGTGAGGAATCCGGCCCGGCCCTCGGTACGGCGCAGGACGTCGGGGCCCGGTACTGCGGGGGCGGCGGCGGGGCTCTCGGCGGGCACGGCGATCACTCGGTCCTTCCCTGGCACGGCACTGTGTCGCCGCCCACGGTACCGGCGGTCGGGCGAGCACCGGGGGTGCGGGGCCCGCGGGCGGGCGGTCGACGGGCGGCGGGAGCGGGGGCGGCCTAGCGTGGATCCCGGGGACGCCTCCTGAGGAGGGACCACGGCCATGGGCAGCACGGTCGACAGGGCCAAGGGCAAGGTGAAGGAGTTCGCCGGGCGGCTGTCCGGCGACGAGCGGATGGAGGCCGAGGGCCGGACCGACCGGGCCCGGGCCGATCTGCGGAAGGCCCTGCGGAGTCTGCGCGAGCGGGCCAGGGGTGTCGGTGACTCGCTGCGGAAGGGCCGCTCCTGACGGCCTCGGCCGTTCGGGCCGAGCCGGGGCCGGTGGTGGCGCGATGGTGGTCGACCTGTTGCTGATCGGGCTGGCGGTGACCCTGTTCCCGCTGCCGGTGATGGCGTTCGTGCTGGTGCTGGCCTCGCCCGGGGGTGTGCGCAAGGGGGTCGCGTTCATCCTCGCCTGGCTGGCCTGCCTGGTGGCCGTGATCGGGATCGTCGTCCTCATCACCGGGGGGCAGCCGCCGGCGCCCCGCTCCGCGCCGTCGAGGGCGGCCCAGGTGGCGACGGTGGTCATCGGCATCGGGCTGGTCGGGTACGCCTGGTACCGCCGGCGGCGTCTGCACCGGGGCGCGGCGGACCGGGCCGCCTCCGAGCGGGCCCCGCGCAAGGCGTCCTCGCCGGACGGCATCTCCCTGCGGTACGCGGCGATCCTCCCGCTGCTGCTCCAGCCGTGGGGCATGGTGAGCGCGGCGGGTGTCACCGTCGTCCACGCCGATCTCTCCGACACGGGGAACGTCGTCGCCCTCGTGGTCTTCTGCCTGGTCGCCACGTCCACGCTGCTCGTGATGGAGCTGTGGATGGTGTTCTCGCCCGAGCGGGCCCATCACACCCTCACCGGACTGCACGACTGGCTCACGCGCCACAAGGAGCCCGCCGTCTTCGCCCTCTGTCTGCTGCTCGGACTGTGGCTGGTGAGCCACGGCCTCTACGAGCTGACGGCGTGACGGGCTCCTCGGGGCGCCTCGGCGGCCGGGCTACCGCAGCATCGAGTTGTCGGACTTCACGACGCACAGGGCCCAGATGACGAAGCCGGACATGGCGATCATCAGGATCGACCAGGCCGGGTAGTACGGCAGGGACAGGAAGTTCGCGATCACGACGAGGGCAGCGATGGCCACGCCGGCCACGCGCGCCCACATCGACACCTTGTAGAGGCCGAAGCTGACGACGATCGCGACGATGCCGAGGATGAGGTGGATCCAGCCCCAGCTGGTCAGGTCGAACTGGAAGACGTAGTTGGGCGTCGTGAGGAAGACGTCGTCCTCCGCGATGGCCATGATGCCCCGGAAGACGCCGACGACGCCGGTGATCCCGAGCATGACCGCGGCGAAGACGGTCAGCCCGCCCGCCCACAGCTGGCTCGTGCTGTCCGTCCGGTGCGGGGTGTGCGTGGCGGCCATGGTGGACCTCGCTCTCGTTCCGCGGAGTACGGGCCCGGCTGCCGTACCCGTGCTTCCCTCCATGGTCGTCCCGGAGGGCGGAAGGCGCAGCGGGGAGCCGGGGCGGGCTGAGACGTGCGGTTACGGGGTGGGCCGGTCGAGGCGGCCCATGCGGCGGCGGCCCCCGGCCTCCGGGACCTCGGCGGACTCCCGCAGCGTGCCGTGGGCGGCCGCGGCGGCACGGCGGTACCAGGCTCCGTACGCGCCCGCGAGCGCCGGGGCCGTGGCGCCGTGGAGGAGGACGCTGAGGGCGACCGTGACGGCCACGATCCGGCCCAGCAGCTCGGTGCCGGCGACGTGCTCCTCGGCGACCAGCAGTCCCAGTACGACGGAGGCGAGGCCGCGGGGGCCGAACCACCCGACGTAGAGAACCGTCGGCGGGCGCAGACCGCTGCCGAGCAGGGAGAGAGCGACGGGGACGAGCCGGACCACGGTGAGGCTGAGGACGGCGTAGAGGACGATCTGCCAGGTCAGGTGCTGGAGCGCGGGGCCGAGCAGGACGGCGCCGAAGAGGAGCAGGGCGATCGAGGCGAGGAGGCCGCCGAGGTCCTCGGCGAGTTCGGGGGTGGTGTCCCGGGCCTCGTCGCGGCCGGGCGCGGTGGGCTCCGGGGTGCCCGCGGGGTGGTTCCGCAGGGCGTGGCCGAAGGCGAAGCCGGCGACCCAGGCGGCGATGAAGCCGCTGCCGTCGACGACGACGGCCAGTTCGTAGGAGGCGGCGGCGACGGCGAGGACGTAGACGTGGCGCCATTCCCGGGTGATCCAGCCGCGGGCCCGGGCCGCCTGGAGCAGCCGTCCGGCGACGCCGCCCGCCAGCAGGCCCAGGACGGTGCTGAGGAGCAGGGAGCGCCAGAAGGTGCCGGCCACGCCCTCGGCGGCGTACGAGGTGCCGGGGACGGCGGCGAGGAAGACGACGAAGAAGGGGAGGACCATGCCGTCGTTGAGCCCGCTCTCGACGTTCAGACCCTGGCGGACGAGGCGCGGGACCCGCTGGTCGGAGATCGCGGTCTTGCCGAGCGCGGCGTCGGTGGGCGCCAGGACGACGCCGAGGAGCGCGAGCTCCCAGACGGTGAGGGCGGGGAAGAGCGGTGCGGCGAGCAGCCAGCCGATCGCGATGCTCAGGAGGAGTCCGATGCCGAGGAGCCTGCGGGGCAGGAATCCGCCGAGGGTGAGGTCGCGGCGGCGGACGGCCATGGCGTCGGTGAAGAGCACCAGTGTGAGGGCGGCCTCCAGGAGTGCCGTGATCGGACCGGCCTCGTCGGTCGCGACCACTCCGAGGACGGCGGGGCCGAGGAGGACGCCGCAGCCCGTGAAGACGATCGCGGAGGAGACCGGTGTCGAGGCGAGGCGCCGTGAGCCGAGGGCGTAGGCGGCCGTGACGCCCGCCACGGCAAGGACCGTCCACGCGCCACCGCTCATGGGAACGCCTCCCTCTCCCGCCCCGGGGAGCGTCGTCGGGCGCGGGCACACGGACGTCGGGGAAAGGGGAAGAACGGGGCGGGAAGGACTCACCCGCTTCTCGCGGATCCTGATTGCACGGTGCACGGCCTTCGAGAGCCGCTACTCCGTGTCCTCGCACGGAGTCCTTCCCGTCACTTCCATGAAAACACCCCACCGCGCCGCCCGCAGAGCGGGCGGCGCGGGTCCGGTCCGGTCAGGCCGGGTCCGGTCGGGTCAAGCCGGGAGGAGGTCCTGGAGGACCCGGCTCCGGCGGGGAGCACTGAGCCGCAACTCGATGATGTCCCGCACGGTGGGCCATTCCTCGTCGAGGATCGAGTAGAAGGCCGTGTCCCGGACGGCGCCGTCGAGGCCGCGCGAGTGCGCCCTGCGGGTGCCCTCGCAGGTGGCGCCGAGGCGTTCGATGGCGACCCGCGAGCGGGTGTTGCGGGCGTCGGCGCGGAAGGTGATCCGGCGGACGCCCCAGCTCTCGAAGGCGTGGCGGAGCATGAGCAGCTTGGCCTCGGTGTTGACGCCGGTGCCCCGGGCGTCGCCCGCGATCCAGGTGTTGCCGATCTCGGCGGCGTCGGGGATCGCGGTGAGCGGATCCCCGTGGGGATGGCCCGGGGTCGGGGGCCACACCAGCGGCCCCCGCCAGTAGTCGAGTTCGAGGAAGCGTGTGGAGCCGATCACCCGGTCGTCGGCGGTACTGACCAGGGCGAAGGGCAGACAGCGCCCGGCGGCCTGTTCGGCCAGGGCGCGGGCGATGTAGTCGAGCGCGGATTCCAGGCCGTCGGGCACGGGAGTGAAGGCGTAGGCCGATCGGTCCGCCTCGCCGGCCCGCGCAAGGGCTTCGGCGTGCCGCATCGCCAGCGGCTCCAGGCGCACGGAGCGCCCGGTCAGGAGAACAGGTACTGGCACGGAACCTCGGGTCTTTCACGGGCAGGGGTCACTTCCGTCACGACGCTGTGCGCCGGAAGTGAAGGGGGGAATCTCGCCGGGTGCCGATTCACGTCGAGAGACGTCGGATGAGCAGGCAAAACGGTTCGTCACCAGGTGCGAGGAGGAACAGTATGCAGCCACAACAGCTCTGAGAACAGAACCTCGGGAGAACCTGGATCCACGCTCGGGTGAAGCCTCGCGGAGGGGTGCGGAAGGCGGTCTCAGGGGGCGGACAGCGTCGCCCGCCCCTCGGACGTCGTCAGCGCTCAGACGCAGGTGGGATGCCCCCAGCCCTCCGCGTTCTTGGCGATGTTCTCCCCCTTGTCATAGGCACGCCCACACCGGCAGCGGCCCGGAAACTTGGCCTTCAGGGTGCCGCCGGACGGGCGACTCCGGCGGGCCCCGGAGGCCCCGGATCCACCCGGCGCGGAGGCGCGGTTCCGGGGCGCGCGGGGCGCGGAGGAGCGTGCGGACGCCGGCTCGGGATCGGGAAGCGCCGAACCGGCGTCCGAGCCCAGCGGCTCCTGGGTGCGGGCGCTGTGACTGGCGGCCCGGTCGGCGGCGTCGTTGAGGGGGTCGCCGTCGGCCTGGTGCGCGGGGGTGTAGACGAAGTCGACGTCCCGGCCGGTGAGCAGGGCGTCGATCCGGACGACGAGGTCCTTGTTGGCGACCGGGGTTCCGGCGGCGGTCTTCCAGCCCTTGCGGCGCCAGCCGGGGAGCCAGGTGGTGACGGCCTTCATGGCGTACTGGGAGTCCATCCGGATCTCCGCGGGCGCCGCGGGATCCAGGGTCTCCAGAAGCCTTTCCAGGGCAGTGAGTTCGGCCACGTTGTTGGTGGCGCGGCCCAGCGGGCCCGCCTCCCAGCGGTCGACGGTGCCGTCCGCCCGGCCGATGACCCAGGCCCAGGCGGCGGGGCCGGGATTTCCCTTGGACGCGCCGTCGCAGGCGGCGATGATCTTTTCGAGCATCCCTCGATCCTGACACGGGCGGGGGTGTGCCCGGGGCCGTCCGGGGGGCGCCCGCCGGGCCGCCCGGCCGGGTGACGGCGGGCTCCCCGCGCCACGGGGTGTCGGTGCTTCCCCGTAGACTCGCCGTCTGCCCGCCGGTGCCCGGCACCGACTCAGCTGACAGGAAGCGACGGACCCCATGAACCACGCGGACGGCACCGCACCGATCTACGCCCAGCTCATACGGGAGCGGGGGGACGTTCCCGGTGACGTGCGCCAGACCGCGGAGGACGTGCTGCGGGACCTGAGCCGGTACATCAAGCTTCCCCCGGCCGCGCCGCAGCAGCAGCCGATGGGGGTCGGAGCACCCCCGGGCATGCCCGGGATGCCAGGCGCGCAGGGGATGCACGGCCAGCAGCCCGGCCAGCCGGGGATGCACGGCCAGCCCGGCATGCCGGGCCAGCACGGGATGCCGGGCCAGCCGGGCATGCAGGGGCAGCCGGGCATGGGTCAGCCGGGCATGGGCCGGCCGGGGATGCCGGGCCAGCAAGGCATGGGCCAGCCGGGGATGCAGAACCCCGGGATGCAGGGCGGGCAGCCGGGCATGCAGGGCGGGCAGCCCGGGATGCAGGGCCAGGGGCTTCCGGGGGTTCCCGGTCAGCCGGTGCCCGGACAGCCGGGTCCGACCGGTCCCGCCGCGCTGCCGGGTCCCGCGGGCCTGCAGGGCGCCGGTCCGGTCCCGGGTCAGGGCCAGGGCCAGGGCGGCCCGGGCGGGCCCCACGCCGGAATCGTCGCGATGCGGTCGCTGCCGCAGGGCTGAGCCGGACCGGTGGGCCGGCGGCCACCGCCGCCCGGCCGGGACCGGCCGCGGACCCGGCGCTTCCGGTGCGGTGCGCCGGGTCATCCGATCGGTGGACCCCCGGGTCCACCGATGGGCTCGGGGGCCGTGGACGGGCGGGCGAGGGGGCGGGGCCCGGGGCGCCGGAGGATCGGAGTACGGGAGGGGCCGTTCGCGCGGTGTCCTCCTCCTGTCCCGTACCGAGGAGCCCGAGATGACGAAGATCCGCCGCCCGTCCCGTACCGCTCGCGCGCTGCTGCCCGCGGCCGTCGCCGTGGTCCTGGTGTCGGGATGCGCCCAGGCCGAAGAGGCTCCCGCCGCCGCCGCGCAGACGGGTCCCACGGCCACCGTCACTCCCCCGCCGTCCACCGGTCCCGCGCCGTCGGGAACGGCCTCCGGCGGTGCCGGACCGACGGCCGGGACGCTGCTCGTCAGCGACTTCGGGTCGGACACCGTGACGTTCGTGGACCCGGAGCGCGGGGCGACCGGCTCCGTGAAGGCGGGGACGGCGCCGTACGGAATGGCCCTCGGGAAGGACGGGCGGGCCTGGGTCGCGACCGCCGAGGGCGTCGCCGTCGTGGACACCACCGCCCGGAAGCGGCTGGCCCTCGTCCCGTACCGCACGGACACCGGACCGGCGACCACCGGCGAGTACCGGGGCGGCGGCATGGGCATCGCCCTGTCGCCCGACGGGAAGCGGGTGTACGTGGGGGTGAACGTCCCCGGCGGCGAGGGCGCCCTGGAGGTGATCGACACCGCGTCCCTCGAGGTCGTGGAGGTCGTGGGCGTGGGCCGGCGGCCCTTCGACGTGGACGTGAGCCGGGACGGCTCCGCCGTGTACGCGACGAACCACGACTCCTTCGACGTGACGGTCGTCGACACGGACTCGCTCGACGTCCGGCGCGTCGAGGTCGCCCCGTACGGCACGGAGGGCGGGCTCGGCTCCTGGCTGAAGCCGCACTACACCGCCGTCCGTCCGTCGGACGGGAAGCTGCTGCTGCCGTTCGAGGGCGAGCGGCTCGCCGTCGTCGACCCGGCGAGCGGGCGGGTCGAGATCGAGTCCATGACCGCGAACACCCACCAGCACGGGGCCGCTGTCACGCCCGACGGCACGCTCTTCGCCGTCGGCACCGGGCCGATCGACCCGAGCGAGGACCGGGGCCCCTCACTGACCGTGCGGTCGCCCGAGGGCGTCGAGCGGGTGTACCCGCTCGACGGTCCGCACGAGGACGTGGCCGTGTCGAAGGACGGCAGGACCGCCTATGTGACCGGCGGCTTCACGCGGGACGGGTACTGGGACGGCCTGAGCGTCGTCGATCTCGCCTCGGGTGAGGTGAAGCGCCTCGCGGCCGGCTCCCGGCCGCTCGGCGTCGTCGTCCTCTAGTCCTCCAGTCCTCTGGGCCTCTGGGCCTCTGGGCCTCTGGGCCTCCAGTCCTTTGGTCCTCTGGTCCGCGCGCTCCACCCCCCGCGTGCCGCTTCCCGCCCTCCGGTCGCCGCCCCACCGGTCGGCGTCCTTCCGCTCGCCGCCGGCGTCCTGGCGTGGGTCAGGGCCGCTCCGCCGTCACCAGCCACGCCGTGCTCAGCAGCCGGACCGTGCCGTCGCCCGTCTCGTGGGCCCGGAGGTGCTCGGTGAGGGCGGCGCGGGCGCGGGCCCGCGCGGGCTCGTCGGCGCCGTCCATCAGGTGCCGGCCGGGGCCGGTGGCCAGCAAGAAGTCCGCCGCGTCGGCCGCGTCCCGGCCCCAGGTGCCGTACGCCCGGGTCTCCTCGATCACGACGCCGGCGAAGCCGGCGGCGGCCAGGACGGCCCGCACGCGGTCGGGGGCGGCGAGGGAGAACATGCCCGGCAGACCCGCTCGCCCGAAGTCCCCGACGGGGAGGATGCCGCGCAGCGAGGTCATGGCGGTCACCCAGTCGTTGCGCTCCGGGTCGGAGGGGCAGACGAGGGCGAGGCGCCCGCCGGGGCGCAGGGCCCGGCCGATGTTCCCGAAGGCGGCCTCGGGGTCGGTGAAGAACATGGCGCCGTACCGGCTGATCGCCGCGTCGAACGGACCCTCGGCGCTCTGCCCGAAGGGGTGGGTCTGGGCGTCGCCCCGGGTGAAGGTGACGTTGCGGATGCCGTGGGCCGCGGCGCGTGCGCGGGCCTCGGCGAGCATCGGCCCGGAGAGGTCGAGGCCGAGGGCGTGGCCGTGCGGGGCGCGGAGGGCGGCGAGCCGGGTGGTGTGGCCGGCGCCGCAGCCGATGTCGAGGGTGCGGTGTCCGTCGGCGATGCCGGCGGCGTCGAGCAGCGGGGTGTTGAAGCCGTCGTTGACGGCGTTCCAGCGGTCCTGGTGGCGGGCCCAGTGGGCGCCCTCGGGGCCGTTCCACGCCTGGTCCTGATCGGTGTTGACGATGGTGGTCACGATGTCCTCCGTGGACGGGCGGGGCTGGGGCAGGGGCGAAAACTCGAATGGGCGCGTGCCCATTCTCTGTCGGACCACAGTATGGGCGCGTGCCCATTCGGGCAATCCCGATTACGATCGCTCCGTCGGACGGGCTGGGTACGAGGGGAGGCGGCAGGCTCATGTCACCGCGTGGAGTGACGACGCCGGACGTGCGCGAGCGGCTGTTCGCGGCGGCCGAGCGCGTCGTGGAGAGGGACGGGCCCGGCGCGCTGACCAGCCGCGCCGTGACCACCGAGGCGGGCTGCGCGAAGGGGCTGCTGCACACCCACTTCGCGGGGTTCGACGAGTTCGTGGCCGAGCTGTGCCTCGACCGCTTCGCCCGTACGGCCGTGAAGGCGCGGGCGCTGGCCGGGCAGGCGGGCCGGGGCACGGTCGCGGGGAACCTCGACACCGTCGTGCTCGCCCTCTTCGACTCGGGCGGCCCGGCCGTCTCCGGCCTCGCCATGGCCCGCCCCGCCGCCGCGCTCCGGGTCCGCGAGGCGCTGGAGGCCGGTGCCCCGGGCTTCGCGGCGGTCGAGGAGGCCGTAGCCGGCTATCTGGAGGCCGAGCGCGGACTCGGCCGCGTCCCGTCGACCGTCGACCCGGCCGTCGTGGCCCTCGCCCTGGTCGGCACGGGCCATCACCTGCTGATGACCACGTGGCCGGACTCCCCCGACCCCCGCCCCGCGCTGCGGCGGCTGATCACCGCCCTGGTCGGCGAGGGCCTCGGGGGGAACTGACCCGCGCCCTCGGGCCTGTCGTCGGACTCCCTTCCGACGACAGGCCCGAGGCCCGGAGGGGCGGAGGGCGCGCCCGGGGTCAGAGGCCGACGATGAGCTGGATGCAGACGATCTTCACCAGGATGGCGAGGGCGAAGAGGGTGGCGTAGCCGGTGTTGACCCGGCTGTCGGAGACCCTGCTGTTGGCGTACGCGGTGATCGCGGGATTGCCGACGTACCCGGCGAGCAGGCCCATCGTGCGGGGGCGGCTCTGGCCGAGGAGCCGGCAGACCAGGACCATCAGGGCGTAGCTGAGGACCGCGCCGACGAACAGGACCGCGAGGAGCTTCAGGCCGAAGAGGGAGAAGGCGTCGCGGCGGAAGGCGTAGCCGGAGGTCAGGCCGACGCAGGCGAGGAAGACGAGCAGGCCGATCTGGCGCAGGGTCAGGTTGGCGCGGGTCGGCAGGACCCAGACGAGGGGGCCGGTGCGGCGGAGCCGGCCGAGGACCATCGCCATGACGAGGGGGCCGGCCGCGGTGCCGAGGGAGAGGACCGTCGAGCCCAGGGTGAGCTTCGGGATGCCGATGAGGAAGCCGGCGGCGAGGCCGAGGCCCATGCTCACCGCGCTGACCTCGCTGACCTTGGCCTCCGTGTCGCCCAGGTAGGCGGAGACCTCGGCGGAGCGCTCGCGGGGCATGGCCACACGGATCCGGTCGTCGAGCTGGAGCACCAGGTCGCCGTGGGCGAGGAGTTCCTGGTCCCCGCGGCGGACCCGGGTCGCGCGGGCGCCGAAGCGGTCGGCGAGGCCGAGTTCGGCGACCGTACGGGCGGCGAGGTCGGGGTTGGTGAGCAGGATGCGGCGGTAGTCGACGACATCGCGGTGGTGGAGGAGGTGCTCGGGCGCCTCGGTGCCGAGCGCGGCGACGCCGGCGGCGACCGCCTCGGGGCCGCCGACGAGGACGAGGGCGTCGCCGGGGGCGAGCGGGCCGGGATCGCCGGTGACGATGTGCACGACGGAGCCGGCCGGGCGGTGGGCGCTGGCGAGGAGTTCGCCGGAGGCGACACCGGGGACGTCGGCCCAGCGGGCGGGCCCGGTGACGTCCACCGTACGGCTGACGAGCCGGTCGGGGAGGCCGGTGCCCGGGTCCCGGCGGCCGGGCCAGTTCCGCACGCCCGCGACGGCCGCCACGAAAAGGATGGTGAGAACGACGGCGAGGGGGTAGCCGATGGCATAACCGGTGGCGGCCTGGGACGGGTCGCCGGAGGCGGCCTGGGCGGCCGCGAGACCAGGGGTGGTGGTGCCGATGCCCGCGTAACCGCCGGCCAGGAAGGGGCCGGAGATGCCGAACAGTCCGTGACCGACGAGCCCGACGGCGAGGGCCGTGAGGACCAGGGCGACGACGGCGCCGAGCATCACGGCCAGCTGGGGCCGCAGCTCCCGGAAGAAGGCCGGTCCGGCCTCCAGGCCCACCGTGTAGACGTAGAGCGCCAGGCCTAGGACCGGGAGACCGGCGGGGACGGCGGGCCCCACGTCCGGGTCCAGGGCGCCGACCAGCAGTCCGACGAAGAGGACTCCGGCCGCGCCGAGCTTCACGGGACCGAAGCGGACCATGCCGAAGAGCGATCCCGCCGCAATGACGATAAAAAGGGTGAACCACGGATAGTCAGCGAAAAATTGCCACATGTGCCTATGCAGTCATAGGCGAAGGCACTTTGCACGCTCATAGGGAAGGCGGCAAGCGTGACGCGACCGAGGATCCTCGTGGTGGGCGCCGGCTTCGCCGGCGTGGGCTGTGTCAGGCGGCTCGAACGGCGGCTCACCGAGCGGGAGGCGCACATCACGCTGCTCTCGCCCTTCTCGTACCAGCTCTACCTGCCGCTGCTCCCGCAGGTGGCGGCCGGCGTCCTGACGCCGCAGTCGGTGGCGCTGTCGCTGCGCCGCAGCCAGAAGCACCGGACGCGGATCGTGCCGGGCGGCGCGGTCGGCGTGGACACGGCGGCGAAGGCCGTGGTGGTGCGGACGATCACCGGCGAGTTCGACGTGGAGCCGTACGACCATCTGGTGCTCGCCCCCGGCAGCGTCACCCGGACCTTCGACATCCCCGGACTCGCCGACCACGCCCGCGGCATGAAGACGCTGGCCGAGGCGGTCTACGTCCGGGACCACGTCATCGCCCAGCTCGACCTGGCGGACGCGAGCGACGACGACGCCGAACGGGCCGCACGGCTCCAGTTCGTGGTGGTCGGCGGCGGGTACGCGGGGACCGAGACGGCCGCCTGCCTCCAGCTGCTCACCCACAACGCCGTCAAGCGGTACCCCCGGATCGACCCGGCGCTCATCAAGTGGCATCTGGTGGACATCGCGCCGAAGCTGATGCCCGAGCTCGGCGACAAGCTCGGCGCGGCCGCCATGGACATCCTCACCAAGCGGGGCATCCAGGTCTCGCTCGGGGTGTCGGTGGCGTCGGTGGACGACGAGGCGGTCACCCTGACGGACGGCCGGGTGCTGCCCTGCCGCACGCTGATCTGGACGGCCGGCGTGGCCGCGAGCCCGCTCGTGGCCACGGTCGGCGCGGAGACCGTGCGCGGCCGGCTGGTGGCGACGCCGGAGATGCGGGTGCCCGGGGTCGAGGGCGTGTGGGCACTCGGCGACGCCGCGGCGGTGCCCGACCTGGCGAAGGGCGAGGAGGGCGCGATCTGCCCGCCGACCGCGCAGCACGCGATGCGCCAGGGCAAGGCGCTCGCCGACAATCTGGTGGCGACGCTGCGGGGCGAGGAGCTGCGCCCGTACACCCACAAGGACCTGGGCCTGGTGGTGGACCTGGGCGGGATGGACGGGGTGTCGAAGCCGCTCGGCGTCGAACTGCACGGGCCCGCCGCGCAGGCGGTGGCGCGCGGCTACCACTGGGCGGCGCTGCGGACCAACGTGGCCAAGACCCGGGTGATGACGAACTGGCTGCTGAACGCGGTGGCCGGGGACGACTACGTCCGGACCGGGTTCCTCGCCTCGAAGGCGGGGACGCTGCGGGACTTCGAGTACACCGAGGCTTATCTGACCCCGGATCAGGTACGGCTGCACACCGGGCCGTTCCGGGGAGCGGTCGGCTGATCCCGCTCCCCGGGGCCGGGTCGGCGGGCGGTCGGCAGCGCTGCCCGGACCGGGGGCGGCGGGCGGTCGCCACCGCTCCCCGGGCCGATCGCGCACCCCGCGCCGCGGCACTGCCCGGCCCGCGAACTCCGCTGCTCAGCGCGCGAGTTCGCGGGCCGGTCCCATGACGACGACGGGTTCGGCCGCCGGGTCGAGGGCGAGCAGGAGGGTGCGCAGGTCGTCGCGGCCGAGAGCGACGCACGCATGAGTGGGGCCGCCGTGGTCGACGTGGATCCAGACGCCGCCGCCCTTGCCCGCCCCGAGCGGCCGCTCCTTGTCGAGCGGGGTGCGGCCGGGGACGCGGTTGTAGTCGATGGCGATGACGTGGTCGAAGGAGCCTTCGAGGGGTTCGCCGAGGAAACCGGTGCCGCTGATGGCGAATTCGGGGTCCTCGTCGTACGGGATCCGGGCGCCGGGGTCGGGCAGGCGTCCGCCGGCGTCGCCGATGCGGTAGACGCCGATGGGGGTGCGCAGGTCACCGGCCGAGTGGTCGCCGGTCCAGCCCTTGAGGGCGTTGTGCGCGGGCCAGGGCCCCGCTGCCTCGTACCACCGGCCGCCGGAGGCACGCTGGTGGAGGGTGACGACGGCGGTGTTGCTGTTCTCGGTGGCGCCGGTGACGACGAGGGCCTGGGTGGTGCCGTCGGGGACGCGGGCCTGGGTGAGGGGGCCGAGGCCGGGGATCCGCGGGGGTGCGGCGGGTCGGGCGTCGGTGGCCGCGGCGTTCCCGTCCGGGGTGCGTGACGCGGAGGGCTTCGCGACGGCGGACGCGGACGGCGGGGGCGGGGCGGGCGCTTCGGGGTGCGCGCAGCCGGTGAGCAGCAGGGCCGCGCACAGGGTGCCGGCGCCGAGGAACGCGGGGGCGCCCTTGCGGACGAAGGCGGGCATGGGAAGGCATCCTCCTGGCCGGGGGCAGTGGAGCGATCCGTACCCGTTCGGCGGGCGGCGCTGCGCGGCGGGGCCGTGGCCCACCCGTACGGAGGAGCCGGCGGCGTCGCGGAACGCGGTTGACCGCCGCGCGCGGGTGCGGTGAGGTGCCGGGATGAGCGAAGTCGAGGGGTACGGGGAGCCGCGGGTGGTCCCGGCGGTGTCCGAACGGGAGCTGGCCGACTGGCGGGCGGTGCACAACGCGATCGTTCCGACGGCGGTGCTGTCGGAGGAGCAGGTGCGGGAGCGAGCCGGACGGAACCGGCTGGAGGTGGCGTATCTGGGCGGGGTGGCGGTGGGCTGCTCCACCGTGCGGCCGCCGGACGCGGAGACGCCGGCGGCTACCGTGATCGCGCGGATCCTGCCGGAGCACCGCCGGCGGGGCTACGGGACGCTGCTGTACGAGCGGGGGCTCGGGCACGCCCGGACGCTGAGCGACGCGGGGGTGGAGACGGTGGTCCTGGCGTCGAACGAGGAGGGGCTGCGGTTCGCCCTCGCGCGGGGCTTCACGGAGGTGGAGCGGTATGTGCTGCCGGGTGACACGATCCCGTTCGTGACCCTGCGGCTCGGCCGTCCCTCCGTACCGGGGAAGGAATCTGACTGAACGTCAGATCAGAGTGTCGCGGGTCTGGGAACCTCGCTCCCCCGGCGCTACCCTCCGCGCATGATACGGACGGTGGTGTGGGGAACCGGAAATGTCGGGCGGGCGGCGATCAGGGCCGTGGACGCCCATCCCGGGCTCGAACTCTCGGCGGTGCTCGTCGCCGACCCGGCGAAGGTCGGCCGGGACGCGGGGGCGCTCGCGGGGCTCGGGCACAACCTCGGTGTGGCCGCGACCGACGACGTCGGCGCGGTCCTCGGGGAGCGGCCGGGGGCCGTGGTGTACGCGGCCTCCGGCGACGTGCGGCCGGACGGGGCCCTGGAGGACGTGGTGCGCGCGGTCGCGGCGGGGGCGGTGGTCGTGACGCCGTCGCTGTACCCGCTGTACGACCCGCGCAACGCGCCTCCGGAGTTCCGCGATCCGGTGCTGGCGGCGGTCGCCGAGGGCGGCGGGTCGCTCTTCACCTCGGGGGTGGACCCCGGGTGGGGCAACGACGTGCTGCCGCTGCTGGTCAGCGGACTCGGCACGACCGTGGACGCGATCCGCTGCCAGGAGATCTTCGACTACTCGACGTACGAGCAGGAGTTCTCCGTGCGTGAGCTGATCGGGATGGGCAAGCCGCTCGACCACGAGCCTCCGATGCTCTTCCCCACGGTCCCGACGATGGTGTGGGGCGGTCAGATCCGGCTGATGGCGCGGGCGCTCGGTGCCGAACTGGACGAGATCCGCGAGACGGTGGACCGGCGGCCGCTCGAAACGACCGTGAAGACGCGGACGATGGGCGTCTTCGAGGAAGGCACGCAGGGCGCGGTCCGCTTCGAGGTGCAGGGGATCGTCGGCGGCGAGCCGCGGATCGTGATCGAGCACGTGACCCGGATCCACCCGTCCTGCGCGCCGGACTGGCCGGCGCCGCCGGACGGCGCCGGGGCGCACCGGGTGATCGTCGAGGGCCGGCCGCGCATCGAGGTGACGGTGGCCGCCACCGACGAGGACGAGAACCGGGCGGCCGGCGGGAACGCCACGGCGGTCGGGCGTCTGGTCGGGGCGATCGAGTGGCTGGCCGCGGCGGAGCCGGGGCTCTACGACGCGCTGGACGTGCCGATACGCCCGGCGGCGGGCAAGCTGGGAAGGAGCGCACGATGATCATCGACATTCCCCAGGGGCAGGAGCCGATCGGGTACGTGTGGGGCGACATGGTCCCGGGGATCGGGATGGCGGCGGCGAACTTCTCGCTGTCGGTGTACGCCCACACGACCCTGGGGCTGCGCGAGTTCGAGGCCGCGCGGCTGCGGATCGCGCAGATCAACGGCTGCCGCTTCTGCCTGGACTGGCGGACGGACCGGGACGGCGAGAAGGTCGAGGAGGGCTTCGACGCGGTGGTCGCGGCCTGGCGGACGACGGAGGTGTCCGACTCCTTCAACGCCCGGACGCGTCTCGCCGCGGAGTACGCGGAGCGGTACGCGCTCGACCACCACGGCCTGGACGAGGAGTTCTGGGAGCGGATGACCGCGCACTACAGCCAGACGGAGATCGTGGAGCTGACGATGAGCCTGGGCTCGTGGCTGGCCTTCGGCCGGCTGAACCGGGTGCTGGGCCTCGACGAGGTGTGCGTGCTGCCGACGGGCTGACGGCCCGGAGTGCGGGTGCCGGTAAGGGCCGGCCGGTTCTCGGACCGGCCGGCCCTGGCGCGTTCCGGGGCACGCTCAGAAGTCCTCGGCGATGATGCGCTCGATGTTGCGCTCGGCGAGGGCGGTGATGGTGACGAAGGGGTTGACGCTGGCGTTGCCGGGGATGAGGGAGCCGTCGATGACGTAGAGGCCCTGGTAGCCGTGGAGGCGGCCGTGGTTGTCGGTGGCGCGGTCGAGGACGGCGCCGCCCAGCGGGTGGTAGGTGAGGTGGTCGCCCCAGATCTTGTAGGCGCCGAAGAGGTCGGTGCGGTAGATCGTCCCCTCCTTGGAGTTGATCTTGTCGAAGATGGACTTCGCCATGTCGATGGAGGTCTGCTTCCAGGCGCGGTTCCAACTGAGGTCGACCTTGCCGGTGGCCGGGTTCCAGGTGAACTCGGCGCGGTGCGGGGTGCGGGTGATGGAGAGGTAGAAGGAGGCGTAGGTCTCGATGCCGGTGGGCAGCGGGGCGACCTCCGCGAAGGCCCCGCCGGCGTCCCAGTTGTCGATGCCCGCGGTGGGCATGGCGGACTGGAGCTTCCCGGTGGCGTCCCACATGTGGTTGGCCCGGCCGCACATGACGTTGCCGTTGTCGCCCCAGCCCTTGCCGATGTGCTCGTTGAGGGCGGGCAGGGCTCCGGTGGCCTTGAGGCGGGTGAGGAGCTTGCTGGTGCCGACGCTGCCCGCGGCGAAGAAGACGCGGTCGGCGCGGACGGTCTTGGTGGCGAGGGTGGCGCCGGTGGTGTCGATCTGCTCGATGGCGACGGTGTAGCCGCCGGCGGCGGCCGGGGTGACCGACGTGACGCGGTGGAGGGCGGAGACGGTGACCCGGCCGGTGGCCGCGGCCTGGGCGAGGTAGGTCTTCTGGAGGCTCTTCTTGCCGTGGTTGTTGCCGTAGATGACCTCGCCGGCCAGGGCCGACTTCGGTACGGTTCCGGCCGCCTCCTGCTTCATGTAGTCCCAGTCGTAGACGTTGGGCACGAAGAGGAAGGGGAAGCCGGAGCGCTGGGCGTGCTTGCGGCCCACGCGGGCGTACTGGTAGGCGGGCGTGCTCTCCCACCAGGAAACGTCCACGCCGGTGACGCCCAGGCCCGCGTTGGCGCGCGGGTAGTAGGTGGCGTACATCTCGGCCGGGTCGACGGTGGGGAGGATCGCCGGGAAGCGCTCGCGGAGCGGGGTGACGGCCATGCCGCCGTTGACGAGCGAGCCGCCGCCGATGCCGCGGCCCTGGTAGACGGTGATGCCGGCGAACTCCTCGGCGTCGAGGATGCCGGTGTGGCGGGGCACGTCCTTGTCGAGGGGGAAGCCGAGGAACTGGCTCAGCGGCTGCTTGGTTCGGGTGCGCAGCCAGAAGGAGCGGTAGTCGGGTTTGGTGGTGTTGGCGAAGACATTGCCGTCGGGGCCGGTGGTGTCCCACGCCATGCCCATCTCGATCATGTGGACGTCGACGCCGGCACGTGCGAGGCGGAGGGCGGCGACGGAGCCGCCGTACCCGGTGCCGACGACGAGGGCGCGGACGTGGGAGCCGTCGGGGATGGGACAGACGTCGAGGCCCGGGACCGCGGCGCGGGCCGGGGTGGCGAGGCCGCCGGCGAGAGCGGCGGCGCCGAGAACAGAACCTGTTCCGGTCAGGAAGCGGCGGCGACTGACTCCGTGAATTCCCTGGGCGGACAGGGGGCGTTCACTCATGTGATCTTCCTCACTCGTGAGCGAATGGGAACACGTTCTACGACCGCACGCCGAGGAAGTCACGAGAAACCGACGGGTAACTTCAGGCCGAAGAGGCGCTCTTGATCGCCCCGGCGACATACGCGGCGTGCCCGCGCGCCGCGGGCGGCTCGTCCACCCGGGAGCCGTACTCCCCCGCCGTACTCCCCCGCCGGGCACCGCTCCCGGGCCGCCGCGAGCACGGGCCGGTGCTCCGGCACGCGGAACGTGCCGCTCACCCCGGCCCGCGTCCTCACCCCCCTGCGGGACGGTCGGATCCGCGCGAAGCACGAGGCCGCCGCGGCGCTCCTTCCGGAGCTTCCCGCGGCGGGGCGTCGTCGGCGCGGCCGTCGCCGGCGCGGGCCGTCACGACGAGCGGGCCAGGTCGGGGCAGGGCGCGGGGGCGGGAGTGAGGCCGGCCTCGAAGTCGTCGCGCGGCCACTCGCCGCAGAGGTACGCGCGGACCGGCGGGTACCGCCGGGGGCGGACCTCGGCGTGGGCGGCCAGGCTCAGCTCGACGGGCCGCGCGGGTCCGTCACCGCACCCGGAGCGGCGCGGGGGTGCCGGGCGGTCTCCGGCGGGGGCGCCGCACGGTCGGGTGCGCCGGGGTGCTTTCGGCTCGGCGGGGGGCCGGGTCGTTTCCGGCACGACGGAAGCGCCGGGTCGTTTCCGGCTCGGCGGGGACGCCGGGTCGCTTCCGGCACGGCGAAAGCGCCGGGTCGTTTCCGGCTCGCGGGCGGAGGAGGGGGAAGTCGACGCCCGCGAGCCGGTGATCAGGGAAAGTCAGGCGCGGGCCGGGACGGGGGCGGCCTCGCGGGAGGTGCCGGTGGCGAGGGTGGGCTCGTCGCGGACCGGGCCTTCGAGGAGGCGGCGAAGGAGGGCGGTGCGGCGGGCCGGGTCGTCGCCGTCCGTCTCGGCGAGCAGGGCCGCGAGGACGGCGATGCGGGCCTGGCCGGCCCGGAGGGTGCCGGTGAGGAGGCCGCCCGCCGCGACCAGGTCGACGGCTCCGCCGCCGGTGTAGATCTCGGCGAGCGGGCCGGCCGGGACGCGGGTGGTGACGGCGACGAGGACGCCCCTGGCGGTGGCCTCGGCGACGGCCTCGGCGATCTCCGGGGTGGCGTTGCCCGCGCCGGTGGCGACCAGGACGATGCCGCGGGCCCCGGCGGCGAGGGCGGCGTCGAAGTGCAGCCGGTCGCCGTCGGTGTGGTGGAAGACGACGTCCACCCGGGGCAGTCCGGCGCGGCCGGTGGTGTCCGGGTCGGCGGTGCGGGCGGCGGCGGGCAGCGGGAGGACGGCCGGGCGGTCGGGCAGGCGGTCGACGTCGACGCGGGAGAAGCCCACGCGGCCCAGCCGGTCGGCCGAGGGGTCGGCGAAGGCGTCGGCGGCGAGGGTCCGGGTCTTCACCGTGCCGCGGGCGGCGTGGACGCGCCCGTCGAAGACGACGAGGACGCCGAGGTCGCGGACGGTGGCGGCGACCTGGAGGGCGTCGTACAGGTTGCCGGGGCCGTCGCCGTCGCCGGTGCCGAAGGGGCGCTGGGCGCCGGTGAGGACGACCGGGCGGGGGTCGGCGTGGTGGAGGTCCAGGAGGAAGGCGGTCTCCTCCAGGGTGTCGGTGCCGTGGGTGACGACGACGCCGTCGACGCCGGGGTCCGCCAGCGTCTCGTGGACCGTGCGGAGCAGCGCGAGCTGGTGGGCCGCGGTGAGGAGCGAGCTGTTGACGTTGAACAGGTCGCGGACCTCGACGGTCACGCCCTCGGGGAGCGGGGCGGTGGCGAGGACGTCGTCGCCGGAGGCGTCGGCCGCGTAACCGGTGCCCTGCCAGCGGCTGGCGATGGTGCCGCCGGTGCTGATGACGACGATCCGGCGCGGGGTTCCGTCGTTCGTCCGCTGCATGGCCGTCGCCTCCCTGGCTTCCACGGGTCCGGCGTTTCCGTGACCCAGCCCGCAACGGTAGGCCAACAGGGGGAGCATGCGATTGCGAAGGTAGTGGCAGAAATGTTTCAGCTTGGCAGATAATTGCGCCATGGACCGAATCGATCTCCACATCTTGCGCGAGCTCCAGCAGGACGGCCGGCTGAGCAACCAGGAACTGGCCCAGCGGGTCGGCCTGAGCCCCTCCCCCTGTCTGCGCCGGGTGCGCCAGCTGGAGCAGGACGGGGTGATCAGGGGCTACCGCGCGGTGATCGACCCGGAGGCGGTGGGGCGCGGCTTCGAGGTGCTGGTCTCGGTCGAGGTGAAGCGGGACCGGGAGACGGTGGAGGCGTTCGAGGAGGCGCTCCAGTCGATCCCGGACGTGATCGAGGCGTACCGGCTGTTCGGCAGCCCCGGCTGCCTGCTGCGGATCGCGGTGGCGGACCTGTCCGCGTACGAGCGGCTGTGGATCGAACAGCTGACGGCCCTGGCCGGGGTCACCGAGGTGAACTCGCAGATCATCATGAAGCGGATCAAGGAGCCGAAGGGGATGCCGGTGGACCTCCGGGGCAGCTGAGGCGGAAGGGACGCGATCCGCGCGCCCGCGGTGGCCGTGTATGCGAGAACGTCACCGAATGGCTCTTTGTCCGTAACACGACAAGCACCTCCCCCGTGCCACTCTCCCGGATGACACGCAGTCAACACGCGTAGAGCGCCGCTCCCCCGAGCCGCGGGGACGGCGCCCGCCCGCGTGCCGTCCCCCGGAAAGGGCCCCCCATGTCGGTTGCTCGGATACGCGGTTGGAAGGTCTGGGCGGCGGTCTCCGCCGCCGTCGTCGGACTCACCCTCCCCGCGGTCACGGCGTCCCCCGCCGCCGCCACCACGAACGCCTACGACTCCACGTACTACAAGAACGCGATCGGCAAGACCGGCGCGAGCCTCAAGTCCGCGCTGCACACCATCATCAGCGACCAGGACAAGATCTCCTACGACGCGGTCTGGAACGCCCTCAAGACCCTCGACCAGGACCCCAACAACTCCTCCAACGTCGTGCTCCTGTACAGCGGCGTCTCCCGCAGCAAGAGCCTCAACGGCGGCGCCGTCGGCAACTGGAACCGCGAGCACACCTGGGCCCAGTCGCACGGGAACTTCGGCACCTCCGCCGGCCCCGGCACCGACCTGCACCACCTGCGCGCCTGCGACGTGCAGGTGAACAGCACCCGCGGCAACAAGGACTTCGACAACGGCGGCAGCCCGGTGAGCGGCGCCCCCGGCAGCTACACCGACTCCAACTCCTTCGAGCCGCGCGCCGCCGACAAGGGCGACGTGGCCCGCATGATCCTCTACATGGCCGTGCGGTACGAGGGCGGCGACGGCTGGCCGAACCTGGAGGCCAACGAGTCGACCTCCAACGGCAGCGTGCCCTACCACGGCCGGCTCTCGGTCCTGAAGCAGTGGAACGAGCAGGACCCGCCGAGCGCCTTCGAGGAGCGCCGCAACGACCTCGTGCACTCCACCTACCAGGGCAACCGCAACCCGTTCATCGACCACCCCGAGTGGGTCGAGGCGATCTGGTAACCCGTCAGGACCGCCCGGCCGGCTGCCCGCTCGGCGGGGAGCCGGCCCCCGGTTTTGGTTTGTCGGAGGATCATCAATACGATCCGCCGATGATCACGAGAAAACGGCTGGCGACCGGGGCCTGTGCGCTGCTCGTCGCCCTGACCGCCGCGCTGCTCCCCACGAGTGCGTCCGCCGACGGGCCGGCGGACGACGAATCCCCCAAGGTCGAGCTCGTCCTCGACGTCAGCGGCTCGATGCGCGCCAAGGACATCGACGGCAAGTCCCGGATGAGCGCGGCCAAGCAGGCCTTCAACGAGGTCCTGGACGCGGTGCCCGAGGAGGTCCGGCTCGGCATCCGCACCCTGGGCGCCGACTATCCGGGCAACGACCGCGCGCGCGGCTGCAAGGACACCCGGGCGCTGTACCCGGTCGGTCCGCTCGACCGCACCGAGGCCAAGACCGCCGTCGCCACCCTCGCCCCCACCGGGTGGACCCCGATCGGCCCGGCGTTGCGCGGCGCCGCCAAGGACCTCGGCACCGACAGGGCGACCAAGCGGATCGTCCTCATCACCGACGGCGAGGACACCTGCGGGATCGACCCGTGCCAGATCGCCCGGGAGATCGCCGACCAGGGCATCAACCTCGTGATCGACACCCTCGGCCTGGTGCCCAACGCCAAGACCAGGCAGCAGCTGTCGTGCATCGCGGAGGCCACCGGAGGCACGTACACCTCCGTGCACCGCACCGAGGACCTCTCCCGGCGCGTCCGGCAGCTCGTGGACCGCGCGGCCGACCCGGTCGTCACCCCGGTCGCCACCGAGGGCACCGGGCAGTGCGCGGACGCCCCGCAGCTCAAGGCCGGCCTCTACACCGACCGCCAGAGCTTCGGCGAGCACCGCTGGTACAAGGTCGACCTGCTGCCCGGCCAGGAACTCCGCGCCTCCGTCAGCGTCTCCGCCGACCGGGCCGTGAACGACGACTACGGCGTGCTGCTGCGGGCCGTCACCCAGTACGGCCGCGAGATCGTGCGCGGCTCCGAGGCCGGGGACGGGCGCACCGACGTCATCTCGACCGGGTTGCGCTACCCGAAGCCCGACCTGGACGACGACGAGGCCGGGGACGCCAAGCCCGCCGCCGAGACCGTCTGCCTCCAGGTCAGCAACTCCTTCTCCGCCCCGCCGTCGGTGAAGACCACGCCCGGCATGCCGATCGAGCTGACCGTGGACGTCGTGGACGGCCCCGCCGACGCCTCGGACGTGGCCTCCTTCGGCCTCGGCCGCGGCTGGTGGCTGCTCGGCGCGCTGGTGCTCGCCGGCTTCCTGGCCGGACTGATCTGGGGCTGGCTGTCCCGCTGGCGCTTCGCCGTCTGGAGGACCCACTGATGCGTACCGCACGGATGCTCGCGGCGGCCGCGCTGGCCGGCACCGCCCTGCTGGGCCCGGCCGCGCCGGGCGCCCTCGCCGACACGCCCACGCCCTCGGCGGCCCCCTCCGCGGGCCCCACGGAGGCCGGCACCACCTTCCGTACCGCCGCCGCTTTCCGGCCGGGCCAGGAGGCCACCGCGCAGGCCTCGACGGGCGACTACCTGTACTGGGTGTTCCCGGCGGACACCGGTGAGCGGCCCACCGTCAGGGCGACCGTGACGCTGCCGAAGAGCAGCCTGCGGCACGGCGCCGCCACCTGGCGGGTGGACGTCTACGACGGGCTGCGGCGCCGTCAGCCGTGCATGTACGGCATGCAGGCCCGTACGGCGCCGAAGGAGACGGGCGCGCTGGAGCTCGCCTGTGTGCTGCGGCCGGTGCGGGCCTCCGCCGACGCCTGGGCGGACGACCCGCTGCCGGGCAGCTACTTCGTGCGGCTGACCGTGACCGGGCTGCCGGAGGAGGACCTGGGGCAGCCGTTCTCGGCGCGCGTCGGCGTGGACGTCTCGGACCGGGGCGGGGCGTACGCCACCGACGGGGCGCTCGCCGCGCCGCTGGTGCCGGGCGCGACCACCGCCGAACTGGCCGAGGCCGAGGAGAAGGCGGGCCGCCGCACCGCGGTGGAGGCCGCCGCGCCCGAGGACGGCTGGTCCTCCGGCTGGTGGTCCGACCGCTGGATCTGGACCGCGGCCGGCGGCGTCCTCGCCGCGCTCGCGGGGATCGGCGGCTATGTCCTGACCAGGGGCTCGGGCCGGCCGTCGCGGGTCCCGCCCGCCGTCTGACCCTCCCTGCCGAGGGCCCCCGCCGCGAGCGCGACGGGGGCCCTCGCGCGTGCCCGGCAGGGTGAGGCCGTCAGGGCATGCGGCGGGCCCCTTCGAGCACCGCCTGCCGGATCCGGTGGTAGGTGCCGCAGCGGCAGATGTTGCGGAGCGCGTCGAGGTCGGCCTCGGTGACCTCGCGGCCGGCCTCCCTGGCCCGGCGGACCACGTCGACGGCCGCCATGATCTGCCCGGGCTGGCAGAAGCCGCACTGGGCGACGTCGAGGTCGAGCCAGGCCTCCTGCATCGGGTGGAGCTCGGCACCGGCCGTCTCGGGCAGGCCCTCGATGGTGGTCACCTCGTCCTCGGGGGCGAGCCGGCCCACGGGGACGGCACAGGGCGTGAACGCCCTGCCGTTGAGGTGGCTCGTACAGGCCCGGCAGACGCCGACCCCGCAGCCGTACTTGGGCCCGGTGACGCCGAGGACGTCCCTGAGGACCCACAGGAGGCGCACGTCGGACTCGACCTCGGCGGTGACGGCCTTGCCGTTCAGGATGAAGGTGTGCTGGGGCACGGAGAACTCCGGGGATCTCGATAGGCCTTGGACTACGGGAGGACGCGGTCGCGGCCGTCGGTCGGGGAGGCGGGCACCGGCGGGACGGCGGGCGGGGGCGTGAAGGTGAGCGGGGCGGTGTGGTTGACCGGGAAGACGGTCGGCATCGTGCCGGTGGCCCGGCCGTAGGCGCCGGCCACGGCCGCCATCGCCGCCGCCACCGCCAGCTCGCCCGCGCCGCCGGGCTTGTCGCCGGTGGGCGGCATGACGACGATCTCCAGCTCGGGCGGGGTGTTCCACTGCCGGGTGTAGTAGTAGTTGTCCCAGCTGGACTCCAGGAAGGCGCCGTCCTCCAGGTGCAGCCCCGAGGTCAGGGCGAGGGCGATGCCGTCGGAGATGCCGCCCATCATCTGCGCCTCCAGGCCGCGCGGGTTGACCGCGAGACCGACGTCGACGGCGCAGACCACCTTGGTGACGCGGGGGCCGGTGTACGCGTCCGGGACCGCGCGCCCGGTGGTCGCGGGCCGGCAGTCGATCTCGGCGAGCACGGCCACGTACGAGTGGTACTCGGGGTGCACGGCGATGCCCTGCGCGGTCCCCGGCGCCATCGGCCGGCCCCACCGCCCGAGCTGGGCGACCTTGTCCAGGACGGCGCGCGCCCGGGACTCCTTCATCAGGCGGCGGCGCAGGTCGTAGGCGTCCTCGCCCAGCCGGCGGGCCAGTTCGTCGACGACGAGTTCCTGCGCCGTGCGCACGTCGGGCGAGTAGATGTTCCGCATCGAGCCGGTGTTGTAGCCCTTGTCCGTCTCGGACAGGAGCTGGGTGGTGACGCCGAGGTGGTAGGGGCTGATCTGGGTGAGCTGGAACATCGTCTGGGAGAAGGCGGCATCGGCGACCGGCAGCCGGGCCGCCTCCGCCGTCAGCACCTCCCCGATGCCGTGCCCGAAGTCGGTCGCCACCGAGGTGTGCCGCTGCTCGTACGTCAGCACCTCGCCGAGCGAGTAGGTGGCGCGGACCCGCGAGGTCGACATGGGGTGGGTACGGCCCTGCCGGAAGTCGTCGGTGCGGTGCCACATCAGCTTCACCGGCTTGCCGAGCTTCCGGGAGATCTCGACGGCCTCGTGGACGGCGTCGTGGAAGAGCTTGCGGCCGAAGGAACCGCCGCCCTCCGTGACGTGCACCTTCACGGCGGAGACCGGCAGCCCCAGACGGAGCGCGATCTGCTCCTGGGCGACGATCGGGGCCTTGAGGGAGCCCCAGACCTCGGCGGAGCCGGGGCGGACGTCCGCGATGGCGCAGTTGGTCTCCAGGGCGCTGTTGCTCGCGAAGTGGAAGGTGAAGCGGGCGTCGACGGCCTTGGTGAGGAGCGGGAGCGGCGGGACGACGAGCGGGAGTTCGGCCCGGCGCAGCTCGGCGAGGACGGTCGCGTCGGTGGCGTCCTCGGCGGTGCCCGGGCCCCAGTCGACGTCGAGGGCGCGGACGGCGTCGACGCACTGGCCGAAGGTGCGGGCGCGGACGGCGACGCCCGTGGAGACGGTGACGACGTCGGTGACGCCCGGCATGGCCCGCACGGCGTCGAGGTTGGCGACGGAGCGGACGGTGCCGTTGATGGTGGGCGGGCGGCAGATCATGGTGGGCAGGGCGCCCGCCGGCTGGAGGTCCATCGCGAACTTCTTGCGGCCGGTGACGGCGTCGAGCGCGTCGAGCCGGCGGCGGGCGGTGCCGATGACCCGGAAGTCCTCGCGGTCCTTGAGGGCGACGGCGACGGCGGTGTCCGTCACGGCCGCCGCCCGGGCTGCGAGTTCGCCGTAGCCGAGGACCGCGCCGGCCGGGGAGAGGACCGTGCCGGCCTTGGTGGTGAGGGTGGCGACGGCGTCGCCTAGGACGAGGGAGGCGGCGTGCAGGAGCCGGCCCCGGGCGACGGCGGCGGCGACCCGGATCGGGATGTAGGTGGAGACGGTGGTGTTGGAGCCGCCGGTGAGCTGGTTGAAGAGCAGCTCCGGGCGGGCGTCGGCGAGGGTGACCCTCACCTTCTCCAGGGGAAGGTCCAGCTCCTCCGCGATGAGCATGGCGGAGGAGGTGGTGACGCCCTGGCCGACCTCGGCGCGCGGCAGCGCGAAGTGGGCGGTGCCGTCGGGGTCGATCCGGATGGTGATGAGGTGGCTGGTCGGCAGCGCGGCCGTCGTCAACAGGTCGTTGAGGTCGAGGAGTTCGGCCGGACCCGGCAGCGAGGGGACGACCGCCTCCGCGGCCGTCGGGGCGATCGCCTCGGCACCGACCTGGGCGGCGACGGTGAGTGTGGGCGCCGCGAGCACGTAGCCGAGGAAGCGCCGTCGCCCGAGGCGGGGCGGATCGGTCGGCGGGTCCGCGGGCAGGGGGCTCCGGTCGGACGCGCGCGCGGGATGTCGCCTGGCCATGAGGGGTGCCTTTCGACGCTGCCGTACCGGCCCCGAGGGCCCGGTCCTTCTCGGGTGCGGGGGCGATCATCGCGCATCCCGGCGTCCGGTGGGGCCGCTTCGGTGAGGAAACCGCGCGGGAAGCGTGCTGGTCAGAGACACTTTCCGTCAGGTCTGCCGGTTTTCGGACGCTGTTCGACCGGTGTTCGACGCGACCGCCCGAGCGGATCGGCGCGCCTGGACCGCCGTACGGTCACGAGGGTGAGCCCGCTGTCCGGCGCCGGGCTCCGGAGGGCCGCGGGCCGCGCCTTGGCCGTCAGACCCCGCACGGCGTGGATCGGCCGGGCGTTCATCCGGCTCCGGCAGCCGCGCAGGTGGTGCCGGGAGACCCGGGCGCGCTGACCGCCGCCGGCGATGAGCGCGTTGACGGAGACCATCGGATCGCCGCCGACCGAACGGGCCAGCAGGGCACCCACCACGACCGGCCCGAGCGCCACCACGAGGGCGGTCCCGGTGGCGGAGGCGCGGCGCAGGGACCGGGACCGAAGCCGAGTGCGGGGGCGGCGCGGGATACGGAGGGTCATGGCTCCATTCCAGCCGCCCGGGGGCCGCGACGGATCCGCCGGTGTACTCATGTCGGGGTGCGCCGGTACTCACCCGGGGCGGTGGGGGCCGTTCAGGGGGCGGGGTGCTCGGTGGCGGGGACGACGGTGACGGTCGTCCCGCCGTTCTCGAAGAGGCCGGCCAGCTCGTCGGGGCCGGCGGAGCCGCCGACGTGGTCCAGGAGGAGGACCGGCTGCCGTTCGTCGCCCTCCGCGGCGGGCACGAAATCGGTGGTGGTCTCGCGGTGGAGGAGGACCACGCGACCGGGGTCGAGGGGGTCGCGCGGCAGGGCGTCGAGGTGGTCGCGCAGACCGTCGGTCCGGTCGGCCACGTCGGCCGCCACCACGGCCCGGGGCGCGAGGAGGGTCACGGCGAGCCGGCCGCCGGTGCGCCGGTAGCGGGCCGTGAGGTCGTCGGGGAGGAGGTGGAAGACGCCTTCCCGGCCCTCGTGGCCCCGGTTGAGGAGCGCGCAGACCATGCGCTCGGCGGGGTCGGCGGAGGCGTGGTCGACGGCGAGGAGCACCTCGGGGGTGTCCGGGTCGATCGGCGGGAAGGGGCGGATCCACAGGCGGTCGGAGGCGTCCATGGGCCGTATTCCAGCACGCCCTTCCCGGACCGGGGTGCCCGGTGTCCACCGGGCGTCCCGAAGGGCGGCGGAAGGGGGCCGGGGCGCGGGCCCGGATGGTGCGGGAGCGGGCGGCGGCGCGCTGACGCCCGGCCGGTCGGGTGGGGTCCGGAGGCCGCGGCGCCGTAGCGTACGGGGACACACGTACGAGCCCAGCCGAGGAGCGCTCCCCCATGGCCGATTACCGCGTCGAGACCGTCCGCACCGGGTACCGGCGGTGGACCGCCCGCAACGACCGGGGCGCGGAGGTGCTGATGGCCACGGCCGACGACGAGGGCGCGCAGCCGTCGTTCACGCCGGTGGAGCTGCTGCTGGCGGCGATGGGCGGCTGCGGCGGCCTGGTGATCGACCGGACGGCCCGGGCCGTGGACCACGACGAGCTGCGGATCGTCGTGGAGTCGGTGTCGACGCCGGAGGACGACGGCCGGATCGGGCGGGTCCGGGTGAGCTACGAGTTCGACCTGCCGGACTCCAACCCGAAGGCGGCGGAGGTGTTCGCGCGCGGGGTGCGGCTCACCCACGAGAAGTTCTGCACGGTGAGCCGCACGGTCGAGCACGGGGCGCGGGTGGAGGCGGTCCTCCCGGACGGGACGGTCGGCTTCGAGGGCTGAGAGCCGCCCGCGTCCCGGCCGGCCCCTCGGTCAGGTCCCCGGTCAGGCCCGGAGGACCGTGACGTGGGCGAGGGCCCACGAGGTGTGGTCGACGAGGTCCGGGCGCCGGGGACGCGCGCTCCCCGCTGCGGGGTGCGGGGAGGCGCGCTCGGTCGATCATCGGCGCGGATCCGGCGGCGTTCCATGCACGGGACATGAACAGCGTGTGATGCCCGGGCCGGAGGTGCGGCCCGGGCGTCGGCGCGCGAAGTCCCCTTCGGCGCCGGTCAGTCGAGCCAGAGGTCGCGGACGTGCCGGACCGGGTCGGTCTCGATCCGGCTCTCGGTGTCCCAGACCCGGGTGGCGCGGGCGCCGGCTGTGTAGCGGGGCCAGTCGGCGCCGGGGTCCTGGTCGGTGACGAAGGCGACCCAGGCGCGGTGCACGGCGTCGGCGAGGGCCTGCGGCGGAGTGGGTCCGACGACCTCTGGGACGCCCTCGGCGTCGAGGAGATCGAAGGCGAACGGCAGGTCCAGGCAGTGCGCGGCGAGACCCAGGACGGGCGATCGCCAGGCGAACTCGTAGAGCCAGGTGGGGCGTTCGAGGGCGGCGCGGGCGTCGGCCACGGCCAGGTTCGGGGCGCGGAAGACGACGTCCGTGAGCGCCCGCCCGAAGAGAGCCTCCTCGGGCACGTCCGGGTGGGCGGCGGCGAACTCCCCGGTGCGCTCCGGGTCGAGGCCCAGCGCGCCGAGGAGGAGCGGGAGCGGCGGGCCGTCCTCGCCGGGCCCGGGGACCATCGCGAACTCCTCGGCGGTGAAGCCGAGCAGGAGCGGTACGTCGGCTCCGGCGTCGCCGGTGGTGAGGGCGTCCGCCACCGGTACGGGGACGAGGTCGCCGTCCGCGAAGGGGGCGAGGGTGAGCATCGGGGGCAGTCCCGCGCGGTCGGGGCCGTCCTCGGCGAGCCGGTCCTGGAGGGCGAGGAGTGCGTCGTCGCTCAGGTCGCGCAGGGCCTCGGCGGTGGCGGGGAGGCCGGTGCGGGTGGTGAAGAGCCGGGCGGCGGCGCGGGCGGTCTCGGGGCCGTCGGGGCGCAGCACGGCGCCGGAGACGGCGAGGGCGCCGCGGAAGAGGCCGCGGGCGGAGGGGACGGAGAGCAGGGTGAGGACGGCGCCGCCGCCCGCGGACTGGCCTGCGACGGTCACCTTGGCGGGGTCGCCGCCGAAGGCGGCGATGTTGTCGCGGACCCAGGTGAGGGCGGCGATCCAGTCGCGGACGCCGCGGTTGTCGGGGGCGTCCTCCAGGTGCAGGAAGCCCTCGACGCCGAGGCGGTAGCCGACGGAGACGAGGACGACGCCGTCGCGGTTGAAGGCGGCGCCGTCGTACCAGGGGCTGGCGGCGGAGCCGGCGACATAGCCGCCGCCGTGGATCCAGACGAGGACAGGCAGGCCCTCGGCGGGGGCGGTGTCGGGGGTGAAGACGTTGAGGTTGAGGACGCCGGCGCCCGGGACGCTGGGCTCGGGGATGGTGGTGACCTCGGCGAAGGGGCGGCGCTGGGCGGTCGGCCCGTAGGCGGTCGCGTCCAGCGGCTCGGTCCACGGCTCGGGCGGTTCGGGGGCGGCGAACCGCAGCTCCCCCACCGGCGGGGCGGCGTAGGGGATGCCGAGGAAGCGGCAGGTGCCGTCGGCGCGGCGCTCGCCCCGGACGGGGCCGAGGGTGGTGGTGACGAGGGGACCGAAAGGGGTCATCGGGCGGCTCCTGGAGGGTGCGTGGGCCGGTGCTTGCGGCGGCCGCTGGGCGAGACGGGATACAGAGTCGAGTGCCGCCGCTCTTTACGTCAAGAGTTGAAATAAAACTGGTGACACGTTTCACTGACACGAGTCAACTCCGCCTGCCGCGTCGGCCCTGGGGCAGAATCCAGGGGTGCTTCCCCTCCCCGCCCCCGAGTCCCCCGCCGACGTGCGGCGGCACAACCTCGCCCGCGTCCTGCGCCACCTCGCCGACCACGGTCCCTCCTCACGCGGCGAGGCCGCCGCCGCGACCGGCCTGGCACACGGCTCGCTCACCGCCCTCGCCGCGGACCTCGTCGGCCGCGGCCTCGTCCGCGAGGCCGGGACCTCCCCCGGCGGCGGACGCGGGCGGCCCCGCCAGCACCTGCGGACCGTCCCCGACCGGGTCGTGTCCGTGGCGGTCCGGGTCACCCGCGAACGCCTCCACCTGGCCGTCGCCGACCTCGCGGGGCGACTGGGGCACCGCGCCGACCTCGCCCACGCCACCCCCGACGGCGACCCGGGCGCCCTCGCCGACGCCCTCGCCGACGCCGTGCGCGAGACGGCGGCGACCGCCCGCGCCGCACACCCGGGCGCGCACCTCGCCGGCGCCTTCCTCGCCGTGCCCGGCCCCGTCGCCGCCGACGGCCGGATGTTCTCCACCGACTTCGGCTGGCCGGGCCCCGTGGACCTCGGCGCCCTGCTCCGGGAACGGCTCGGCGACACTGCCGGGCCGGTGGTCCTCGCCAACGACGCCAACCTCGCCGCGCTCGCCGAGTACCGCGCGCTGGCGGTCCGGCGCGGCACCGCGCCCCGCTCCCTCGCCTACCTGAAGGCCGACGTGGGCGTCGGCGGCGGGCTCGTCATCGACGGCCGGATCGAGGCCGGGGCCCACGGTGTCGCCGGCGAGCCCGGACACATGCCGGTCGCCCTCGACGGGCCGCCCTGCGCCTGCGGCGGACGCGGCTGCCTCGCGCTCCACCTCGGCCCCGAGGCCCTGACCGACGCGGCCGGACTCGGCGGGCTGCGTGCCGGGCGGGGCACCGAGGCCGCCGTCGCCGCGCTCGGCCTGGCCCTGGCCGAGGGCGAACCGGCCGCCGTCGCCGCCCTGGACGCCGCCGGGGAGGTGCTGGGCGCGGCGGTCCTCGCGGTGACGAGCCTCCTCGACGTGGACGACGTGGTGCTGGGCGGATACCTCGCCGACTGGTACCCCTGGCTCGAGCGCGGCCTCGACGCCAGGCTCACCGGCCGCAGGATCCTGTCGGCCGGGGCCGCGCCGGTCCCGGTCCCCGTGCCGGGTGTGCTCGGCGCCGACGCCTCCCTGGCGGGGGCGGTGGCGCTGGCCCGCGAGACGGTGCTGGCCGACCCCGCCTCCGTACCCCCGCTCTGACGGCCGACCCCGCCGCCGTACAACCCGCGTCGCCGGCTCGACCCGGCCCCGCACAGCCCGCCGCGCCGCCGGCCCGTCCTCCCTTCGTCCCCCCGCGTCGACGGCCGGCGCCGGGGCGGGGCCAGCGGGTGCGGGGCGCGGCGCAGCGGGCGCATCATGAAGGCATGACCGACCGGGAAACCTTCCTGACCTGGGTCAGGACCGAACTCCAGGCCGCCCAGGAGGCGCTGTACGGCGGGGACGCGGCACCCTGCCGGGCGCTCTGGTCGCGGCGCGAGCCCGTGAGCCTGCTGGGCGCCTGGTACAACGCGCTGGGCCGGGAGGACGTGGACTCGGTGCTCACGGCCATGGCCGGACGCTTCTCCGCCTGCACCTCCTACCGGGTCGAGGTGCTCAGCCACGACGTCGTCGGCGACGCGGCCCACACCGCGTGCTTCGAGCACGTCTCCGCCTCGGTGGACGGGGAGGCGCGCGTCTACACCCTCCGGGCCACCCAGACCTACCGCCGCGAGGACGGTGCCTGGCGGGTGACGCACCGGCACGGGGACCTCGTCCAGGCCTGACCGGTCCGCCGGCCCGTAGAATCGACGGCCGGCGGACGGGGAGGCGACGGCACATGGGGTGGACCGCCAAGGAGGTCGTCGGCGGGGTGCTGCTGATCGGCCCCGGTCTCGCTCTCGTCCTGGCCGGGATCGTGTGGAAGGGACGGGCCGTGCGCCCGTTCGCCGCCCGCCGCGCCTGGCGGATGGCCCGCGAGGCGTACCTCCGGGACCTGGAGCGCGCCACGGAGCAGGCGATCGTCGCGGCCCGGCTCGCGGCCGGCGACGGCGAGCCGGGGATCGTCACCGTCGCGGCCGTGGAGCGGCTGCTGCGGGAGCGGTACGGGCACGAGGACGTCGAGCGGGAGCACGCCGCCGCCGCGCTGCGCCGGGGCTTCGAGCGGTACGGCTGCGCGGCGGACTGCGTGACGGACGCCTACGTCTGAGCGGCCGGCACCGGCGTGCCCTGGTGGTGGAAGAGCCGGAGCGTGCCCGCCGCGTCGCGGCGCCAGACCGACGAACGGCGGGCGTGCCGGCCGTCGATGACGGTCTCGTAGGTGAGGTGGACGATTCCGGGGGCGAGGACCGTGCCCGCGAAGGCCGTGGCGATGATGGGCGGGCCGGTCTCGCCGCCGTGCAGGCCGGGCAGGGCGGCGAGCATCTCCTCGTACGTCCAGCGCCGTCCGGAGGCGCCGACCTCGACGAACTCCGGGTCGAAGAGGTCCTCGGCGAGGGGCCGGGAGAGGCGGACGGCGGGGTCGTGGAGGGCGCGCTCGCGCGCGACGGCCTCGGCGATGTCGGGGTGCGGGTCGTGTGTCACGGGCGGAGTCACTCCCCTGTGGCGCCGTCGAGGCGTTCGCGGAGCAGGTCCGCGTGGCCGTTGTGCCGGGCGTACTCCTCGATCATGTGGGCGAGGACGTAGCGGACGGAGTACGTCTCCTCCCCCAGCCGGCCGGTGGCGTCGAGGGATTCCGCCGCGTCGACGATGGCGCGGGAGCGGGCGCACTCGGCCCGCCAGACCGCGAAGTCGGCTTCCGCGTCGGCGTGTTCGACGTCGAAGTCGGCCCAGTCGGTGGAGCCGGGCGGGGTCCAGTGGCTGCGGCTGCGCTCCCCCGCCAGCACGTTGCGGAACCAGCCGCGCTCGACCTCGGCGGCGTGCCGGACGAGGCCGAGGAGCGAGAGCGCGGAGGGCGCGACGGCGCGTTCCTTGAGCTGGTCCGGGGTGAGCCCGGCGCACTTGAGCGCGAGGGTGTCGCGCTGGAACTGGAGCATGGCCGTGAGCGTGGTGCGCTCGTCGGCTCCGGTGTACGGGACGGGCGTGCGGCGGTCGTCCTGGATCATGGCCGCATTCTGCCTGGTCACGGCCGTGCGGAGCCTTCGGATCTCAGGGATTGGGCGGCGGGGGCGGCGAGCCGGCGGCCTCGTCGCGCCGCACGGCCTCCTCGCCCTCGGTGTCGAGGTGGGGCAGGATCCGGTCCAGCCATCGCGGGGTCCACCAGGCGTGCTTGCCGAGGAGGGTCAGCACGGCGGGCACCAGCAGGAGTCTGACCACGGTCGCGTCGATGAGGACGCTCGCGGCGAGGCCCAGGCCGAGCATCTTCACGACGATGTTGTCGGAGACGATGAAGGCGGCGAAGACGCTGACCATGATGAGGGCGGCGCAGGTGATCACCCGGGCGGTGATCTCCAGGGCGTGGGCGACGCTCGCCTTGGAGTCGCCGGTGCGCAGCCACGCCTCCCGGACGCGGGAGAGCAGGAAGATCTCGTAGTCCATGCTCAGGCCGAAGACGATCGCGAACATCATCATCGGTACGTAGCTCTCGATGGGCACTTTCCCGGAGACGCCGAGCGCGGGTCCGCCCCAGCCCCACTGGAAGACGGCGACGACCACGCCGTAGGAGGCGGCGATGGAGAGCACGTTGAGGACGGCGGCCTTGAGGGCGACCAGGAGTCCCCGGAAGACGATGAGGATCACCAGGAAGGCGAGGGCGACGACGACGGCGATGATCAGCGGCAGGCGGCTGGAGACGAGGTCGAGGAAGTCGACCTGGGCGGCGGTGGTGCCGGTGACGTAGGTCTGCGCCTCCGTGCCGGACACGGCCTGCGGGAGGACGTCGTCGACGAGGTGGTTGGTGAGTTCGGTGGTGCGCTCGTCCTGCGGGGAGGCGACCGAGTAGGCGGTGCCGAAGAGGACGTCGCCGTCGGGGGTGGTCTTGAGCGGGGTGATGGAGGCCGCGTCCGGGACGCCGGTGAGGGCCTTCTGGAGGCTGTCGGCCAGCGCGGCGCGGTCCCCGGAGGGCACGGCGGTCTGGTCGACGACGACGGTCAGGGGGCCGTTGGCGCCGGGGCCGAAGGCGGTCGAGATCAGGTCGTAGGCGCGGCGGTCGGTGAAGGACTTCGGGTCGGCGCCGTCGCCGATGTGGCCGAGCTGGATGAAGAGCAGCGGGAAGGCGAGCACGAGCAGGGCGACGACACCGCCGACCAGGAAGTACCAGGGGCGTCGCTCGACCCGCCGGGCGTAGTTGTGCCAGGTGCCGTGGGCGGTGGCGCCGGGCTCGGCGTCGGTCTCGGCCACGGGCTTGCGCACGTGGTAGCGGTCGATACGGCGGCCGGCGAGCCCGAGCAGGGCCGGGACGAGCGTGAGGGCGGCGAGGACGGCGGTGACGACCGTGAAGGCCGCCGCGAGGCCGAGTTTGCCGATGAAGGTCACGCCGGAGACCCACAGGCCGGAGAGGGCGATGATGACCGTGCAGCCGGAGACGAGGACCGCCCGGCCGCTGGTGGTCGTCGCCAGACCCGCGGAGTCGGCGGGATCGTGGCCGTCCATGAGGTTCTGCCGGTGGCGCGTGATGAGGAACAGCGCGTAGTCGATGCCGACGCCCAGGCCGATCATGGTGGCGAGGGTCGGGGAGACCGTGCCGAAGGTGAAGGCGGCGGCGGTCAGGCCGAGCAGCGCGAGCCCGCAGATGGCGCCGATCAGGGCGGTGACCAGCGGCATCACGGCGCCGATGACGCTGCCGAAGCCGATCAGGAGCACCACGATCGCGACGGCGAAGCCGATCGCCTCGCTGGTGCGGTCGTCGGCCGCGGGACGGGCCAGCTCGCCGAGCGAACCGCCGTACTCGACGGTCACCCCGGCGTCCCTGAGCGGCTGCACGGCCTCGTCGACGCCGGTCAGGTAGTCGTCGCCGAGCGTGGAGGGGGGGACGCCGAAGCGGACCGTGATGTAGGCGGTCTTGCCGTCGGTGGAGAGCGGGCCCGTGTTCGGCGTGGTCGAGGAGGCCGGGGGCGGTGTGGTGCCGGGCGGCGGGAGCGGGTTCTGGGCGCCGATGACGTCGGGCAGCTTCGCGAGCGCGGTGACGGCCGAGTTCACGGCGGACGCCTCGTCGGTGAGGGGCTTCGAGGGGTCGTTGAGGACGATCTGGGCGCCGTAGCCGCCGGCCGCCGGGTCGTGGGCCTCCAGGACGCTCAGGCCCTGGGCGGACTGGGCGTCGGGCAGGTCGAAGTCGTCGGAGTACTGGCCTCCGACGGCCCGGTCGGTGATCTGGAGCCCCACCAGCGCGGCCAGCCATAGGGCGACCACGATGACGAAGTGGCGGGCGCACCAGCGTCCGAGCCGGTAGAGGCTGCTCTGCTTCGCGGGGCGGCCCTGCTGGGCCGCGGGCGTTGCTCTCATGGCCTCGCCGTGTCCGGATAGGCGCTCCCCGAGCCGGCTGCGCTTCCTCACTCCCCACCGGTTGTCCCGTTTCTCCGTCCATGGTGCTCCCGCCGGGCGGTGTCGGCATCTCGTCCCCGGGGCGCGTCCGTGCGGCTTCGCGGATAGTGGGGGGATGAAGCGCTATCCGCTCATCGCCGACCACGGGCTGGTGGGGGACCTGCAGACCGTCGCGCTCATCTCGGACGAGGGCGTCGTCGACTGGTTCGCGGCGCCCCGCTTCGACTCGCCGGGGGTGTTCTCCGCGCTCCTCGACCACGACCGGGGCGGCTGGTTCCGGCTGTCCGTGGACGGGCCGGACGTGACGGTCAAGCAGCTGTACTACCCGGACACGGCGATGCTCGTGACCCGGTTCATGTCGCCGGACGGGGTGGGCGAGCTGATGGACTGGATGCCGCCGGACCGGACCGGGCGCCCCACGGACCGGCACACCCTGATGCGGGTGATGCGGTGCACGCGCGGCAGCGTCACGTTCACGCTGGAGTGCCGGCCCCGGTTCGGGTTCGGGCGGACCCCGCACGACACCCGGGTGGACGGGCGTACGGCGTCCTTCCGCTCGGCGGCGATGGCGGGCTTCCTCCAGTCGAACGTGCCGCTGGAGCGGGACGGGCCGAACGACGTGCGGGGCCGGCTCCAGCTGTCCGAGGGGCAGATGGCCGGGGCCTCGTTCACCGTGGACGGCCCGGAGGCCGAGCCGCCGCCGCTGCCGGACGTGCGGGAGGTGGAGGCGGCGCTGTGGGACGCGGTGGACTTCTGGCAGCGGTGGGTGCGGACCGCGCGGTACCGGGGGCGATGGCCGGACATGGTGCACCGGTCCGCGATCACGCTGAAGCTGCTGACCTACCTGCCGTCGGGGGCGCCGATCGCCGCCGCGACCCTGGGCCTGCCGGAGCAGGTGGGCGGCGAGCGCAACTGGGACTACCGCTACACCTGGGTGCGGGACGGTTCGCTGGCCGTGCGGGCCCTGCTCGACCTGGGCTTCGTGGAGGAGGCGGCCGCGTTCACGGACTGGCTGACGGCGCGGGTCGCCGAGCGGTCGAGGGGGCCCGGAGGGGGACGGCCGCTGCAGATCATGTACCGGGTGGACGGGGACCCGTGGCTGCCGGAGGAGGTGCTGTCGGAGTTCGAGGGGTACCGGGGTTCGGCCCCGGTGCGGGTGGGGAACGCGGCGGCGGACCAGCTCCAGCTCGACATCTTCGGCGAGGCCCTGTACGCGCTTGCCCAGGGCGGGGGCCTGGACACCCAGCCGACGTACGAGGGGTGGCGGGCGGTGTCGGGGATGCTCGACTGGCTCGCGGCCTCGTGGGACGCGCCCGACGAGGGGGTGTGGGAGACCCGGGGCGGGCGGAAGGACTTCACCTTCAGCCGGGTGATGTCCTGGGTGGCCTTCGACCGGGGGCTGCGGCTGGCCGAGGAGTTCGGCCGGCCGGCCGCCCTGGACACCTGGCGGACCGCGCGGGACGAGATCTTCACGCAGGTGATGCGGCGCGGGTGGAACGAGGGGCAGAAGGCGCTGACGCAGTACTTCGGCGGGGACGTGCTGGACGCGTCGCTGCTGCTCGTCCCCCGGACCGGGCTGCTGAGCCCGACGGACCCGATGTGGCTGAGCACCCTCGACGCGATCGAGCGACGCCTGGTCCGCGACAACCTGGTGCACCGCTACGACCCGGCCGCCGCCCCCGACGGACTGCGCGGCGCCGAGGGCACGTTCAGCCTGTGCACCTTCCTGTACGTGGACGCGCTGGCGCGGGCCGGGCGGGTGCGGCAGGCGCGGTTCGCCTTCGAGAAGATGCTCACGTACGCCAACCATGTCGGCCTGTTCGCCGAGGAGATCGGGCCGAGCGGAGAGCAACTGGGCAACTTTCCGCAAGCGTTCACCCACCTGTCGCTCATCATGGCGGCGACGACCCTCGACGAGGCCCTGGACGCGGCCGCCGCCCGGCCGGAGTAGGGCGAGGGCCTGTTGCCGCCCGGCCGGAGCGGGGCGAGGGCCTGTTGAGGGCAGGGCCTGTTGCCGCCCGGCCGGAGCGGGGCGGGGCCGGTCCCGGCCCGGCCGGGGCGGGGCCGGATCTACTCGAAGGCGGCCGCGGCGTCCTTCAGGGCGTCGGCGACGGCCTCGGGAGCGTCGGGTCCCGGGGCGCCGGGCCGGTAGGTGACGGAGCGGATCCCGCCGGTGTGCCGGAAGGAGCGGCGGCGCTCGTACAGCGGCCAGGAGACCGGGGACTTGCGGTCGACGCCGACGCTGACGCCCTGGAAGGGGGCCATGCCGATCAGCTGGTGGACGCTGTCGGGTGCGGCCCGCTCCCCGCCGTCGACGGTGACGGTGAAGCGCCAGCGCAGGCCCTCCTCCGCGGTGGCGGCCAGGAGGATGGTGTGGGGGCCGGGCCCGAGGGGGCCGGCGTCGGTCTCGTGGAGGTGTCCGTACTCGTTGTAGGCGAAGGTCAGCCGGCCGTCCTCGACGTAGAGGCTGTAGCCGCCGCCCTGGTCGCCGTGGGAGACGAGGACGCCCTCTCCGGTCTCGTCGAGCAGGACCTCGACCTCGAAGGAGCGCAGCGCGACGAGCCGGGAGGAGCGGTAGCGCTCCAGTTCGGGGGTGCCGGGCAGCAGGGTGAGGGGGCGGGCGAGGCGCTGCTCGTCGGGGTGGCGGCGGGCGAGGGCTCCGCTGTGGTCGGGGAGCGGGAAGACGCCGTCGCGCCAGGCGGCCTCCTCCCAGGCGGCGGCCAGTTCCTTGACGAGGCCGGGGCGTTCGGCGGCGAGGTCGTGGATCTCGGTGGGGTCGGCGCGGATGTCGTACAGCGCCCATTCGGAGTCGTCGTAGGGGCTGCCGGGGCGGTGGTGGGTGACGAGTTTGTGGCCGTCGCGGTAGTGGCTGCGGTTGCCGCTCATCTCGCAGTACTGCTCGGGGTGGGTGGAGGCATGGGCGGGGTCGGCGAGGACGGGGCCGAAGCTGGTGCCGTCGGGTTCCTGGACGGGGACGCGCCGGCGGGTGTCCGGGCGGGCGATCCCGGCGAGGTCGAGGAGGGTGGGGGTGATGTCGGTGACGTACTGGTACTGGGTGCGGACGCCGGGGGCGAGCCGGCCCGCGCGGACCCCGTCGGGCCAGGAGAGGACGAAGGGGACGCGGACGCCGCCCGCGTACGTCTGGCCCTTGTAGAGGCGGAAGGGCGTGTTGGAGGCCATGCCCCAGCCGCGCGGGTAGTGGACGAGGCTGCGCGGTCCGCCGATGAGCTCGGGGTCGCGGTCGACGTCGGGGTCCCAGTCGCCGGGGAGGCGCGGGTGGTGGACGAAGCGGCTGAAGTAGGAGCGGGTGCCCTCTCGTCCGCCTTCGCCGGTTCCGCCGTTGTCGGAGGTGAAGACGATGATGGTGTTGTCGAGTTCGCCGAGGGCGGCGAGGGTGTCGGTGAGCCGGCCGAGGTTGTGGTCGATGTTGTCGACGAGGGCGGCGTACACCTCCATGTAGCGGGCGTAGAGCCGCTGCTGCTCCTCGGTGAGCGAGTCCCAGGCGGGGACGTCGTGGCCGGACTCGCTGTTGCGGGCGGGCAGTTCGGTGCCGGGTGGGAAGAGTCCGCGGGCGATCTGCGCGGCGAAGCGGCGCTCGCGCAGGGCGTCCCAGCCGTCGTCGTAGCGGCCCCGGTGGCGGGCGATGTCCTCGGGTCTGGCCTGGAGCGGGCCGTGGACGGCGTTGTGGGCGAGGTAGAGGAGGAAGGGCTTGTCGGGGTCGTGGGCGCGCAGCGACTTCACCATGGCGATGGCCTGGTCGGTGATGTCGTCGGTGTAGTAGTAGCCGTCGGGGAACTCGTCGATGTCGAGGGGGCTGTTGTCCCGGACGAGCTGGTGCGGGTGGAAGAGGCTGGTGAGGCCTTCGAGGACGCCGTAGTACTGGTCGAAGCCCTTCTGGAGCGGCCAGTTCGCGCGGTCGTCGGCGGCGTTGGAGGCGGAGTCGCGGACGAGGTGCCACTTGCCGACGGCGTAGGTGGCGTAACCGGAGTCGTGGAGGAGTTCGGCGAGGGTGGGGACGGAGTCCGCGATCGCCATGCCGTAGCCGGGGAAGCCGGGGTCGAAGTTGGCGACCGTGCCGTAGCCGACGCGGTGCGGGTTGAGTCCGGTGAGGAGGGCGGCGCGGGCGGGCGAGCAGAGCGGCATGGTGTGGTAGTTGCCGAGGCGTACGCCGTCCTCGGCGAGCCGGTCCAGGACCGGGGTGGGGATCTCGGAGCCGAAGGGGCCGATGTCGCTGTAGCCCATGTCGTCGACGAGGACGACGACGATGTTGGGCGCCCCGGCCGGCGGGGTCGTGCGGTCCGGCCAGGCGGGCTCGGAGTCGGCGAAGGTGCGGCCGGCCCGGCCGGCGAAGCCGGCGTAGGGGTCGGGGCGGGAAGCGGTGCTCATGCGGGACCGGGGCCTTCCGTGGACAGGGAGCGGGCGCAGCGGAAGCCGCCGTGGCCGGTCGAGGAGTCGGGGGTGTTGTGGGAGCGGGCGGCGACGCGGTAGCGGTTGCAGTACGAGGAGTGGCAGAGGTAGGAGCCGCCGCGGATGACGCGCTCGCGGCCGGTCCTGTCCCAGGGGTCGGCGCACCACTCCCAGACGTTGCCCGAGGTGTTGTGGAGGCCGTACCCGTTGGGCGGGTAGGCGGTGACGGGGACGGTGCCGGTACGGCCTCCGGGCCGGTCGGAGCGGTACGGGAAGTCGCCGCGCCAGGTGTTGCAGCGTTCCTCGCCGCCGGGGGCCAGCTCGTCGCCCCACGGATAGCGGGCGCCGTCGAGCCCTCCTCTGGCGGCGTACTCCCACTCGGCCTCGGTGGGCAGCCGGAGGCCGGCCCAGGCGCAGTAGGCGAGGGCGTCGCCGTGGCTGATGTGGACGGCGGGGTGGTCGGCGCGGTCTTCGAGGTCGGAGCCGGGGCCCTCGGGGGCCTGCCAGGAGGCGCCCTCGACGCCGAGCCACCAGGGGGCGCCGGCGACCTGGCCGAGGACGTGGACGTCCGCGGCCGGGTGGAGCAGGAGGTGGAAGACGAAGGAGGATCCGTGCCGTTCGGCGTCGGTGCGGTGGCCGGTGGCGGCGACGAAGGCGGCGAAGCGGGCGTTGGTGACGGCGGTGGTGTCGATGGCGAAGGGCGCGACGGTGACCTCGCGGACCGGGCCCTCGTGGTCGGTCGGGTAGCCCTCGCCTAAGGCGTCGCCCATCCGGAAGGTGCCGCCGGGCAGTTCCGCCATGACGTGGGGCGGCGGGGCGGTCCGCACGGTCGGCCGCGGGAGCGGTACGACGGCGGGCGGGCGCTCCCCCGAGCAGCCGCGTCCCGGCGTGCAGCAGGTGCTCATACGGCCACCTTCACGTCGGGCGCGGTCGCGGACGTGGGCTCGGGCCCGGTCACGGGCTCGGGCCCGGTCACGGGCTCGGACGTAAGCCCGGACCCGGACGTGGGCCCGGTCACGGACGTGGGCCCGGTCACGGTCGCGGGGACCGGGACGGGCTCGGGCACCGCGGCCAGCAGGGCGCGCGTGTAGGGGTCACGGGGGTGCTCGCACAGCGCGTCGGCCTCGCCCTCCTCGACGATCCGGCCGTCGTGCATGACGGCGATGCGGTGGCTGACCTGGCGGACGACGGCGAGGTCGTGGGCGATGAAGACCAGGGCGAGGCCGAGGTCGCGCTGGAGGTCGGCGAGGAGCCCGGTGATCTGCGCCTGCACGGAGACGTCCAGCGCGGAGACGGGTTCGTCGCAGATGAGGACGGCGGGCTCGGGGGCGAGGGCACGGGCGATGCCGACCCGCTGCCGCTGGCCGCCGGAGAAGGAGCGCGGCAGCCGGTCGGCGGCGGCCGGGTCGAGCCCGACGCGGCGCAGGAGTTCCGCGACGCGGGCGGGCCGGTCGGCCGCGGTGCCGATGCCGAAGGCGCGCAGCGGCTCGGCGACGATGTCGCCGACGGTCATCCGGGGGTCGAGGGAGGCGTACGGGTCCTGGAAGACCATCTGGACGCGTCGGCGGACCGCCCGCAGCCCCCGCCTGCCGGGGCGGGTGACGTCCCCGCCGTCGAGGAGGATCCGGCCGGCGTCGGCGGGGTGGGCGTGGGCCAGGATCCGGGCGAGGGTCGACTTGCCCGAGCCGGACTCGCCGACGATTCCGAGCGTCTCGCCCGCCCGCAGCGTCAGCGAGACGCCGTCGAGCGCGGTGAGGCGGCGCCTCCGGCCGCCGTACGTCTTGCGCAGGCCCTCCGCGGCGAGGACGACCGGCCCGGGTGCCCGCCGGTGGACGGGGACCGGCGGCGGGGGCGGTGGCAGCGGAGCGGTGCGCTCGGCGGCCGGGTGGCAGGCGGCGCGGACGCCGCCGGTGAGCTCGGTGAGCTCGGGCGCGGTGGCGCGGCACCGGTCTTCGGCGAGCGGGCAGCGGGCGGCGAAGGCGCAGCCGGCGAGGGGGAGGCTCAGGTCGGGCGGACTGCCGGGGATGCCGGTGAGGCGGGTGCCGGAGGGGGTGGAGAGGCGGGGGACGGCGGCGAGCAGGCCGGCGGTGTACGGGTGCCGGGGGCGGGCCAGGACCTCGGCGGTGGGGCCGTCCTCGACGACGGTTCCGCCGTACATCACGAGGACGCGGGCGCATGTGCGGGCCACGACGCCGAGGTTGTGGGTGATGAGGACGAGGGCGGTGCCGGTGGTGCGGGTCAGCTCGCCGAGCAGGGTGAGGATCTGGTCCTGGACCGTGGCGTCGAGGGCGGTGGTGGGTTCGTCGGCGAGCAGGACGTCGGGCTCGCCGGCGAGTGCCATGGCGATGAGGACGCGCTGTCGCTGGCCGCCGGAGAACTGGTGCGGGTGGTCGTCGAGGCGCCGCTCCGGGTCGGGGATGCCGACGAGGCGGAGCAGTTCGAGGGTGCGGGCCCGGCGGGCGGCCCTGTCCCGGCCGCCGTGGGCGCGGAGGACCTCGTCGAGGTGGCGGCCGACGGTGAGGACGGGGTTGAGCGCCGTCATCGGGTCCTGGAAGACCATGCCGACGCGGGTGCCGCGGACGGCCCGCAGTTCGTCCTCGCCCGCGGTGGTCAGGTCGGTGCCGTCGAGGCGGACGGAGCCGCCGGTGATCCGGCCGGTGCCCGGGAGCATGCGGAGCAGGGCGAGGGCGGTGGTGGACTTGCCGGAGCCGGACTCGCCGACGACGGCGACGGTCTCGCCCCGGCGGAGGGTGAGGGACACGCCCCGGACGGCGTGCAGGTCGGCGCCGTCGGGGGCGGTGAAGGCGACCCGCAGGTCGCGGACGTCGAGGAGCGGGGCGGTGGTCATCGGCGGATCTCCCGGTTCAGCGCCTCCGCGACGAGGGAGAGCCCGAGGACGAGCGCGGTCACGGTGACGAGAGGCCCCGCGGCGAAGTGCGGGGCCTGGGCGAGATGGGGCATGGACTGGCTGAGGACGGCCCCGAGGGTGGGTTCGGGAGGCCGGACGCCGACGCCGAGGAAGCTCATGGCGCCTTCGAGGAAGACGGCGACGGTGAGGGAGACGGCGCACTGCACGACGAGCGGGTCGGCGGCGTTGGGCAGGATGTGCCGGGTGAGGATCCGGCGGCCGGACGTGCCGCCGACCCGGGCCGCCGTGACGTACTCGCGGCCGCGCTGGGCGAGGATCCCGGTGCGCAGAAGGCGTCCGAAGACGGGGATCTCGGCGAGGGCGATGACGAGGATCACGGGGAGCCGGCCGGGGCCGAGGACGGCGGTGACGGCGAGGGCGAGGATCAGTCCGGGGAAGGCCAGGATCAGGTCGAAGGCGCGCTGGACGACGGTGTCGACGGCCGGGTGCGCGGCGGCGGCGAGCGCGGCCACGCAGCCGAGGACCGCGCCGAGCGGGACGGCGACGGCGATGATGCCGAGGTCGGCGCGGATGCCGTACAGGAGCCGGGAGAGCAGGTCGCGGCCCAGGTCGTCGGTGCCGAGGGGGTGTCCGGAGGTGCCGGCCGGGGCGAGGGTGAGGCCGCTCTGGTCGGTGGGCGAGTGGCCCGCGAGCAGCGGGGCGAGGAGCCCGGCGAGGACGACCAGGCCGACGAGGGCGAGACCGGTCCGGCCGCGGGCGGTGGCGAGGGCGGTGAGGTAGGGGTGGCGGGGGCGGCGCGCGGCGGGGGCGGGTGTGGCGGAGGCGCGGGTGGCGGGCGTCGTGGTCATGGCGGCTACTCCCACCTGATCCGGGGGTCGAGCCAGGCGTGGACGAGGTCGGACAGGAGCTGGACGAGGACGAAGACGGCGACGAGGAGGAGCAGGAGGTCCTGGACGACGGGGTAGTCGCGGCGGACGAGGGCCTGTTCGGCGAGCTGGCCCAGGCCGGGCCAGGCGAAGATCGCCTCGACCAGGACGGCGCCGCCCAGGAGGTGTCCGGTCTGGATGCCGAGGAGGGTGACAACGGGCGGGAGGGCGTGCGGCAGGGCGTGGCGCCAGAGGATGCGGCGGGGCGCGACGCCGGCGGCGGTCGCGGTCCGTACGTGGTCCTCGGCGAGGGACCGGCGGAGGCTGTCCTCCAGGTAGCGGCCGAGGACGGCGGCACTGGGCAGGGCGAGGCAGAGGGCGGGCAGCAGCAGGTACTGGACGCCCAGGTCGGGTGCGGTGAGCAGGGGAACCCGGCCGCCCGCGGGCAGGAGGCCGAGGAGGACGGCGAAGAGCAGGACGAGGAGGACCCCGCTGACGTACGGGGGGACGGCGAGGGCCGCGGTGGTGACGGAGCGGACCGTGCCGCGGACCCAGGGGCGGCGGGCGGTGGCGCCCAGGATGCCGAGGGTGCCGCCGATGAGGACGGCGAGGAGCAGGGCGCCCAGGGTGAGTTCGACGGTGGCGCCGAGGCCGTCGGCGATGAGGTCGGCGGTCTCGCCGCCGATGACGTAGGAGGGGCCGAGGTCTCCGGTGACCAGTCCGCCGATCCAGTGGAGGTACTGGGCGGGCAGCGGGTCGTCGAGGCCGAGCCGGTCCCGGATGGCGGCCTGGACCTCGGGTCCGGCGTCGGGCCCGGCGAGGACGGCGGCGGGGTCGCCGGGGACGAGCCGCAGGATCCCGAAGGCGAGGACGGAGGCGGCGGCGAGGACGAGGAGGGCGGAGGGCAGTCTCCGCAGCAGGTGTCCGCGCACGTCAGCCCGCCAGGTAGGCGTGGTCGAGGTTGAGGTAGGAGAACTTGTTGAGGGTGACGCCGCGCAGCTTCTTCGAGGCGACCTGGACGCTGCCGCGGATGGCGAGGTCGATGATGAACGCCTCGTCGAGGAGGACGTCGGTGACGCGCTGCCGCAGGGCGTTGGCCCGGGCGCCGGTGGCGCGACTGGTCCACGCCTCGCGGACGACCCGGGTGTACTCCTCCGAGCGGAAGCGGGAGGTGTTCCTGGCCGTGTTGAAGGGATAGGCGCTGACGGCGAGCGTGGAGGGCTGGACCTGGGCGAAGCTGTGTCCCATGGCCCAGAGGGCGGGCATGGACTGGGAGATGAGCTTCTTCTGGGCGGTGGCCGCGTCGGTGGGCTCCAGGGTGACGTGGACGCCGACCTGCTTGAGGTCGTACTGGATCGCCTCGGCGAGCGCGGTCTCGCCGGGCAGGTTGACGTGGAGGAGCGGGAGGTCGAGGCGGCTGTGTCCGGCCGACCTCAGCAGCTCGCGGGCCTTGCCGGGGTCGTGCCGGTAGTGGGTGCGGCCGGCCTCGCTGTAGGCGGGCGAGGACTTGGGCCAGGGCGTGGCGGAGGCGAGGCCGTAGCCGCCGAGGACCTGTTCGAGGATGCGTTCGCGGTCGACGGCCCAGGCGAGGGCCTGGCGGACGGTCTTGTCGCCGAGGGGGGCGACGGTGGTGTTGACACCGAGGTAGGAGGCGCCGCCGCCGGTGGAGTACTGGCTGACGACGAGGTCGGGGACGCCGGCGACGATGGCGAGGTTGCGTCCGGGGACGGAGTAGGAGAGCTGGGACTGGCCGGTGCGGAGGGAGGAGATGAGGGCGTCGGCCTGGGGGACGACGCGTATCTCGACGCCGTCGAGGTAGGGGCGGTCGGGCAGCCAGTACCGCTCGTGGCGCTTGAGGCTGAGGCCCGAGCCGGGGCGCCAGGCGGTGAGCGCGAAGGGTCCGGTGCCGTTGAGCCGCTTGCCGGTGAAGGCTTCCTCGACGCTGTTCCGATCCGTGATGATCATGAACTCGAAGAGGTCGAAGAGGTTGTCCACGGGGTGCGCGAGGGTGAGGACCAGTTCGTGGTCGCCGCGCTTCTCGAAGCCGGTGACGGCGGCCGCGGTGGCCCTCAACTGGGCTGCTCTGACGGGGTTCTGAAGGTTCCTCACCGCGAAGATCACGTCGTCGGCGGTGAACGGGCGACCGTCATGGAAGACGACGCCGGTGCGGAGCTTGAGGGTGAGCGCGCGGCCGTCCGGGGCGTACTCCCAGGAGGTGGCCAGCTCGGGCTGGGGTTCGAGCTTGTCGTCGTAGCGGGTGAGGGTGTTGTAGATCAGCCGCTGCTGGAGCGACTGGTTGCTCTGGGCGAAGAGCAGGCTCGGGGTGAAGTCGGAGTTGACGGCCACGGTGAGGGTGCCGCCGCGGCGCGGTCCGGCGGCACCTCCGGCCGCCGGGGCGGCGGACTCCGAGACGGCCGAGCGGCAGCCGGTCAGCCCCAGGCCCAGGAGCAGGGTGCCGCCGCCGGCGGCGCGCAGGGTGGTGCGCCGGGAGAGGGCGGAGGGCGCGGAGGGGTACAGCTCGGTCATCGGTGCCTGCCTGGAGGAGGTCGGATCCGCTCGGCGGAGGGGGTTTCTTCCGCTGCGGGAGGAATGGAGGCGGGGTACGCCGGGACGCGGAGGCGCGGGCTCGTCGCCGGTGGCGCCGGTGGGAGGGGTGGCCGTACGGGCCCGGCGCACCGGCCGGTCGCGAGGGCGGCGGCCGGCGGGGAGTGGGACCCGGTTCAGCGGCCGGGCGGCGAGGGGCGCGGCGGCGTGGGCCGCGCCGGAGGGTCAGACGCGGACGGCACAGACCGCGCCGGCGAGTCGACAGAGGTCGACGTGCCTGCGGGAGATGAGGCGCATGTCCGGATTCACGGGAGCAATATGGCAGCGGCTTCGAGACCCGGTCAACCACCCGTGCCCGCATTCCGAGACGACGTCACCTGAGGGTCGCCTCGCTCCCCAGCCTCTCTAGAGTCTCAAGAGGCCTTCTGAACAGGGGATTCAACAGAACCGTGCCCGCCGCGACCGGCAGTGTCGCCGGTCCGGCATGTGGACTGACGATCCGTTCGGTGTCGTCGCAGACGTGCGAGAGGTCGATCGCGGCCCCTCGGATCTCCTCCAGGTACTCCGGTTCGAGGACGCTCGCCTGCTCGGTGACGACGACGAGGTCCGGGTTGAGGACGTCGAGGAGCAGCGCGAGAGCGCGACCCACCGCCCGGGCCCGCTCACGGAGCAGCCGGTCGGCCCGTCGGTCCCCGGCGGCCGCGGCGTCGACGACGAGCGAGGTGTCGGCCTCGGGCACGATGCCCCGCAGGACGGCGGTCCGCGCGAGCACCGTGTTGGACGCGGTCGCCTCCAGGCAGCCCGAACGCCCGCACGGGCAGGGCGCCGTGGAGTCCGGTACGGGCAGGTGGGCGACGTCTCCGGCGGCTCCGCCCGGCCCCTGGTGGACGACCCCGGCCAGGCCGACGGCGGCGTCCACGACGTTGCCGACGAAGAGGTGCAGGAGGCTGCGGCGGGCGGCGGGCCGGCCGAAGAGGATCTCCGACTGGGCGATGGCACGCGCGTGGTTGTCCAGCCGGACGGCCGGACCGCCCAGTGCGCGCGAGAGCTCTGCGGCGAACGGGCGTCGCCGCCAGCCCAGCGCGTCGTGCCGGACGACGACACCCGCGGCCGGATCGACCCGGCCGCCGATCGCGGCCCCCACCCCGAGCAGCGGGCGGCCCGCCGCGTGCCGGTCGAGGAAGGCGCGCAGTTCGGCGCCGACCGCCCCCGGAAGCCCGTCGGGATCGAAGGGCACGTGGGGGTGGTGGTGCCGGGCGAGGACCCGGCCGCGCAGGTCCACCAGTGCGAACGTGGAACCGGGCACCCCGAGATGGACCCCGGCGGCGACCGGTCCGCCGGTGGCGCCGATGTGCAGGTCGACGGGGATCCGCGGCCGGCCCACTCCCCCGCTCCCGGTGGGCTCCGGGAGCTCGCGCAGGAGCCCGAGCCGGGTGAGGTCGGTGGCCTGGCGGGAGACGGCGGCAGGGCTCAGGCCGGAGAGCCGGGCCACGGTGCCGCGGGAGACCGGGCCGTGGTCGAGGACGGTCCGCAGCACGGTCGCCGCGTTCGCCTCGCGCCGTCCGTCGCCCGCCATCCGGGGGCTCTGGAGCGTACGAGTCATCTCTGCCTCTCTGTTGCGGGGACGTGAAATCCCCCGCGGGTGGCGGAGGAGGGCCGGGCGTGCCTCGCCCACCCGCGCACCACTGCACCCCCGAAGGACGAAAGGCCAGGTCAGGGGCGGTCGCTGAGGGAGGACCACCGGACCGGGCAGGCGCCGATTCAACCACTGCCCGTGGTGGTGGCGGCAGCGGACCGGCTCTTGACGCCGCCCCCGGGGCGTTGTCAGTCTCCTGGACATGTTCGCGACCACCTCCTGTCCGGCCGTCACCGGCGCCTGACGCTCGCGGCCCCTTCCCGGGGGTCCGGCCGTCACCGGTCCCTGGCCCTCGCGGCCCCTCCCGGGGGTCCGGCCGTCACCGGGGGTCAGCCCGTCACCGGCACCTGACCCTCGCAAGGCTCCCGGGGTCCGGCCCGGCGTCCGCCCCTCGCGCCATCTTCCCGGGGGCAGGCAGTCACCCGCTTCCGGCCCCCGCGGTCTCCCCGGATCCGCCCTTCGCGGCCTCCCGGAGTCCGGTCTTCACAGCCTCCCGGAATCCCGTCCTCGTGACCTCCCGGGGTCCGGCCGCCCGAGGGCGCCGACGCCGACCCGCGCGGCGCCCTCGGACCAGCCCCTCGTTCCGCCCCTCCCCGTAAGGCTGCCGTGTCCGCCCTCGTACCGGGCCCTCGCGTGCCGCCATTACTTCCTCTCCCGAATTAACTGCCTTCCGGCCCCCGGCGGGCCCTTCCGAAAGGAACTCCCCATGACGACCGCGACCACCACAGCCCTCACCGTGCGCAAGCTCGGCGGGCGCCTCGGCGCCGTGATCTCCGGTGTCCGCCTCGGCGGCGACCTCGACCCGGAGACCGTCGCCGGCGTCCGCGCCGCGCTCCTGGCCCACAAGGTCGTCTTCTTCCGCGACCAGGACCACTTGGACGAGGAGGCCCACGAAGCCTTCGGCCGGCTCCTCGGCACGCCGGTCGCCCACCCCACCGTGCCGTCCGTGGACGGGCGTTACTCCTTCCCGATCGACTCCGACCACGGCGGCCGCGCCAACCAGTGGCACACCGACGTCACCTTCGTCCCCGCCTATCCGGCCTTCTCCATCCTGCGGGCGGTCGTCGTCCCGCCCTACGGCGGGAACACCCTGTGGGCCAACACGGCCACCGCGTACGAGAACCTGCCGGAGCCGCTGCGGCGGCTCGCCGACGGCCTGCGGGCCGTCCACTCCAACGCGTACGACTACGCGGCGCTGCGCCCCGACGCCGTGCCCGAGCAGCTCGCCCAGTTCCGGGACGTCTTCGCCTCGACCAAGTTCCTGACCGAGCACCCGGTCGTCCGCGTCCACCCGGAGACCGGCGAACGCACCCTGCTCCTCGGCAACTTCGTCCAGCGGATCAGCGGTCTGACCGGCGCCGACTCCCGCACCCTGCTCCAGCTCTTCCAGGCGCACGTGGAGCGCCCCGAGAACACCGTGCGCTGGCAGTGGCGGACCGGCGACGTGGCGATCTGGGACAACCGCGCCACCCAGCACTACGGCGTGGACGACTCCGGCGAGCACGAGCGCAAGCTGCGCAGGGTCACCGTCGACGGCGACGTGCCGGTCGGCGTGGACGGGCGCCCGTCCGAGCTCATCGAGCCCTCGTCCGTCCCGGACCCGTCCTTCGGCATCGCGTCCGGCGCCTCCACCGGCGGGCCGGCCGCCTGATCACCGGAGGGGGCGGCGGTCCGCTCCGCCGCCCCCTCCGGATCCGCCCACGCTCAGGACGACTTGGCGTAGTCGCCGAAGCCGTTCCAGTCGAGCGCCACGCAGGGTTCGTCGCCGACGACCCAGGCGTCGTGCCCCGGGGTGACCCGCATGAAGTCCCCGGGGCCGAAATCGGCCTCCTCGCCGCCGCCGTCCATGACGACGTGCATCCGTCCGCTGACCACGTACCCGACGTGCGACGCCTGGCAGCTGTCCGTCCCGGCGATCGGTCTCACGTGCTTGGACCACTGCCAGCCCGGCTCGAACACGGCGCGTCCGACGGCGCCGTCCTCCATGGTGAGCAGATCGAGCCTGCCCTTGCCGTCCTCGAACGGACGGGTCTCGTCCGCCGAGTCGAAGCTTCTTCGCGTGATGCCGGCCATCGTCTCCGCCTCCCGGCGGTGCGCGGGTCCCCGAGTCCTCTCTCAGCGTACGCCGGACCGGCCGGCCCCTCTTGTTCCCACTTCACATAAGGAACATATAAGAGCACAATGGGACTGCGGCCTTCGTGCCGCGAGCGCGGTCCGACACGCAGAACGCCAGCAAGGAGGCGAGTCACATGGCCGACGTCTCACACCGTCCCGGTGACATCTCGGGACACCCGGACGCGACGGAGATGCGCGACCGCTACGCGCAGATCCTGCAGACCAGAGGAGTGGCGGCCGTCGAGGAGCTCGTGATCCTCGCGGGCGTCTGGATCGCGATCTCCGCGTACACCGTCCACTTCGCCGCCGCCAGGCCGGAGCTGGCCCTCACCAACCTGATCGTCGGCATCGCGCTCGCGGTCCTCGGCCTCTGCATGTCGATGGCCCCCGAACGCTCCCAGGACCTCAACTTCGTCGTCCTGCTGCTCGGCGCCTGGACGATCGTCGCTCCGTGGGTCGTCACCCGGGCCCCCGACACGGGCATGGTGCTCAGCAACGTCATCGCGGGCGCGTGCGTCTGCCTGTTCGCCCTCACCGCGGGCGGACTCCTCATGAGCAAGCGCAGGACCTGAGGCCCCCGACCGGACGGCGGCGGCTCCCCCCGGACCCGCCGCCGTCCGCCGTACGCCATACGCGCACACGCACACACCGCTCCCCGCCGTACGCGCACGCGCCGCTCCGCCCAGTGACGAAGCGGCGCGTTTCCCCGTACCGCCTTGTGCAGGATGGCGCAGGCCCCCGCCCCCGGCCCGCGCCTAGCCTCGCCGCAACGAGCACGGCACGCGTACACCGAGCACGGCCTGCGTACGAGGGGCGGAACCACCGTGAACTGGCACATCCACGACTACCGCGAGAACGATCTCGCCGCCGTCGTCCACCTGATCGACACCACGGCCGAGCTGGGCCAGGAGTCCGTCTTCTCCCTCGCCGAGTGCATCGGCGCCCTCACCTCCCGCCAGCCGGCCGTCGTCGCCGTCCACCAGGGCGTGCCGATCGGCGCGGCGCTCGCCTGCGTCTCCGGGGAGCGCGCCTGGGTGATGCGCGTCGCGATCGCCTCCGCCTGGCGGGGCCGGGGACTGGCCAGCGCCCTCCTGGTGGAGCTGGAGCGCAAGCTGGTGGCCGCCCGGGTCGGGCGGATCGCGTACGTCCTGCCGGAGGAGGAACTGCTCGGCGAGGGGCTGCTCAACGCCGGCTACACCCGCCGGCCCGCGGTGGCGTACTTCGAGAAGACCGAGCCCCTGCACGGGCCCGCCGCCGGCGTCCTCGACGACCTCGGCGGCCGGCTGCTCCCCGGCGACCTGTGGGCGAAGGTGGCCGGCATGGAGCGGGAGAAGGACCTGATCGAGCGGCGGGTGGTGCTGCCGCTCGCCGAGCCCGAGCGGGCCACCCGGCACGGGGTCCGGCCGCCCCGGGCGATCTGCCTCTTCGGGCCGCCCGGCACCGGCAAGACCACCTTCGCCCGGGCCGTCGCCTCCCGGCTCGGCTGGCCCTTCGTCGAGATCCTGCCCTCGCGGCTCGCGGACGGCGGCAACCTCGCGGCGGCGCTGCGCACGGCCTTCGCGGGGATCGCCGAGCTGGAGCGGGTCCTGGTCTTCATCGACGAGGTCGAGGAGATCGCCCCGGTCCGCTCGGAGCCCGCGCAGCCGGGCGGACTGCACGGCGTCACCAACGAACTCCTCAAGCTGATACCGGGCTTCCGCGAGGGGGACGAGCGGCTCCTGGTGTGCGCGACCAACTCCGTCCGCTCCCTCGACCCGGCCTTCCTCCGTCCGGGCCGCTTCGACTACCTGATCCCGATCGGCACTCCGGACAAGGCCGCCCGGGCCGCGATCTGGGCGCGCTACACGGACGGGCGGCCGGAGGTGGACATCGACGAACTGGTCCTCGCCAGCGACCTGTTCACCCCGGCCGACATCGAGCACGCGGCCCGGGTCGCCGCGCAGGCGTCCTTCGAGCGGGACCTGCTCGCCGTCGGCGGCCGCGGCCCGGAGGGGCCGGCGCCGGGAGCGAGCACGGCGGACTACCTGGCGGCGATCGCGGCGGCCCGCCCGACGGTGACGCCGGAACTGGTCGATCAGTTCGCGGCCGACATCACCAGCCACGCCCGGACGTGACCGGTCCGGCCCGTCCGACCCGCCCGGCCCGCGCGACCCGTCCGGCCCGTCCGACCCACGGGACCCGCGCGAACCGTCCAGCCGACGGGTCTCGCGAACCGTCCGGCCCGCGCGACCCGTCGGCCGTGCCCGGGTGGCACCCCCCGTCCGGGCGGGAGCGTCATCGGGCGGCGAGCGCCGCTTCCAGCTCCTCGCGGTCCGGCGGCCGGGCGCCCGACCGGGAGACGGTGACGGCCGCCGCGGCGCCGGCCCTGGCCAGTACCCCGGCGAGGGCGTCGGCGCCGAGCGCGGCGAGCCCGGCCCGGTCCCGGTCGGCGAGGGCGTCGAGGACGGCCGACAAGAAGGAGTCCCCGGCACCGACCGTGTCGACGACCGCGACGGCCGGCGCCCCGGCGGCCACCGTGTGGTCCCGGGTCACCGCCAGTGAGCCGGAGCCGCCCCGCGTGACGAGGACGACGGACGGCCCGAGCGCCAGCCAGCGCGCCGCCACCGCCTCCGGGGTCTCGCCCGGGTACAGCCACGCCAGGTCCTCGTCGCTGGCCTTCACCAGGTCCGCGAGGGCCACGCACCGCTCCACCCGTTCCACCGCCGTGTCGTGCCCGCCCATCAGCGCGGGCCGCACGTTCGGGTCGTAACTGACCGTGGCCGTGGGCCGCAGCCGCCCGGCGAGGGCGAGCACGGTGGCGGCACCGGGCTCGGTGACGGCCGCGATGGAGCCGAGGTGCACGTGGCGCACCGGCCGCGGCGTCGCGGGCGGCTCGCCCGCGGTCAGCGTCCAGGCGATGTCGAAGGCGTACGAGGCCTGGCCGCGCCCGTCGAGGGAGACGACGGCCGACGGAGTGCGCGCGGGGACGCCGCCGACGGCCAGCCGTACCCCTGCATCGGTGAGGTGGCCTGCGATCAGCCGTCCCGCCGGGTCGTCGGCGAGCTGGGTGAGGAGGGTGGCGTCCCGGCCGAGCCGGGCGAGGCCGTAGGCGACGTTGGCGGGACTGCCCCCGGGGTGGACGACGTCGGCGGCGCCCGGGTCGCGGACGATGTCGGCGACGCACTCGCCGATCACCAGGAAGGACATGGGGTTCACAGCTCCTCGGCATAGGTGTCCCGGTGGCCCGCCCGGCCGTCGAGGACGTTCGGGCCGACGTGACCGGCGCGAAAGCCGGCCCGGTCGATGATCCCGTTCCCGTATCTTGTGCGGGACCGTACGGGGCCGTACGGGACGGTACGGGACGGGCACGGGCGCGCACGGGGGAAGGCGGACGGGGTGGAGACGGTCGGCACGGACGAGGGTCTGGAGGTCCTCGCCTTCGACGGCGGCGACGACCTGGAGGCGTGGCTCGCCGCCCACCACGGCGACACGCCCGGCATCTGGATGCTGCTCGGCCGCAAGGGCGGCGGCCTGCCCTCGCCGACGGCCGACGAGATCCTCGACCTGACGCTGGCGTACGGCTGGATCACCGGCAAGCGCAAGGCGCGCGACGAGCGTTCCTACACCCAGAAGATCACCCCGCGCCGGCCGCGCAGCCTCTGGTCCCAGGTGAACGTGCGCCAGGTCGAGCAGCTGCTCGCGGACGGCCGGATGCGCGAGCCCGGGCTCGCGGAGGTGAGGGCCGCGCAGGCGGACGGACGGTGGGCCGCCGCGTACCCCTCGCAGAAGGACGCCACGGTGCCGGACGACCTGGCGGCGGCCCTCGCGGCGCGCCCCGAGGCGGCCAGGGCCTTCGAGGCACTCGGGAAGACGGACCGCTACCTGGTGATCCTCTCCCTCTGGCAGGCGAGGACCCCGAAGACCCGGGCGGCCCGCCTCGAACGGGCGGTGACCCGCCTGGCGGACGCCTAGGACGTCTCCTCCGGCACGTGCCTCGTCCGGCCCGCCCCGAGGCGAACGTCCTCGCTCCGTCGGCGGTACAGGACCTGATGGGCGTCCCACTCCACGAAGGAGTCGGCGTGCTCCAGGCCGACGGCCTCCAGCAGCCGGCGGGAGCGGTGGTTGGCCTCCTGGGTGACGGCGACGACGCTCGGGGCCGTCTCCAGGACGCGGGCGACGACCGCGGCGACCGCCTCGCGGGCGTAGCCGCTGCCCCAGTGCTCGGGCAGGAACTGGTACGACACCTCGGTCTCTCCGCCGTGCCCGGCCGGCTCCACGGTGACGAGGCCGAGCAGGACACCGTCCCCGGCGCGCACCACGGCGTGCCGGCCGGGCGCGCCGACGATCCTCCGGCGGCGCAGGGCGACGACCGACGCGATGACGGGGCCGCCGAGGTGACGGCGTACCTCCGGGTCGGTCCAGAGACGGGTCACGGCGGGCAGGTCGGCGCTCCGCACGGGCCGCAGCAGCAGCCGCTCGGTGCGGACCGTGTCCTCGCGCGGCGCACCGGGTCTGGAGGGGCGCTCCGGGGGACGGGGCGGCGGCGTGACGGTCATGCCTCCGATCATCCCAGGGCGGCCGGTCACCGGTCACCGGTCACTGGTCGGTCGGTCGTCGAGGGCGGGGACGCCCGCCAGGTCGAGGAGTTCGCGCAGGCGGCGGGCCGGCAGGTTCGGGTTGGCCGCCGCGCCCTCCGCCGTCGCGGGGTCGTCGAGCAGCGCCGCCAGGGCAGCCGCGTCCCGCAGGCTCGGAGCGGCCGCCGCCGCGCGGCGCACCCGCGCGTCGGGATCCGCGAGCAGCCGTACGGGCGCCTCGGCCGGACTCGGGTCGGCGGCGGCGAGGGCGCGGACCTCCGGGTCGTCGTGGTCGAGCAGGTGCTGGAGGCCGGTGCGGGGCATTCCCGGCAGGGTCAGCAGGTGCGGGCGCTGCCGGGGGCGCGCGACGAAGGTGGCGAGGACGGTCTCGGGCGGCGCCAGCGGGTGATGGCAGGCGAGCCGGTGCCGCACCTCGGGATCGGGGTCCTCGGCCAGTCGTCCGACCAGTTCGGCGGGGAGGGCGGGGTGGCTCGCGGCGACCCGGCGGAGGACCGTGTGCTCGGACCGGGCGCACGCCTCGTACCAGCTGGCGTCCGGCCCGTCGAACAGCCAGGCGTCCGGCTCGGGGATCGGGCAGTCGCAGTCCACGGCGTGCCATCCGACCACGCTGTCGATGGCCGCGCGCTCGGCCCAGGTGCGGGGCAACGGGTGGATCACGGCCCGCTCCCGCACCGACTCGTCCGGGTCCTTCGCCAGCTCCGCGAGCAGCGCCGCGTCCGCGTCGGCCCTGGCCGCCACGCGTTCCCGCACCTCGGGGTCCGGGTCGCGGGCGAGGCGGACGACGGCGAAGTACGGCGTGTGGCGGTTCTGCGCGAGCGACCACAGGTCGCGGCCGGCGGCGAGACACGCCTCTGCCACGTCGGTGACGGGGTGGTTGGTGAGCAACCCACGTCGGAAATGGCCGTTCTCCTCGGGGAGTTCGGCCTCCAGGGCGACGGGGTCCAGGTCCCTGACCCGCCGTGCCGCCGCCGCGCGCACGGCCGGGTCCGGGTCGGCGAGCAGGGCGGTGCGCCGAGCCGGGCCGAGCCGGCGCCAGGAGGTGTTGTTCACGCCCATGGCCCGCAGCCGGGGATGCGGGTGGTCGGGCAGCGCGCGCCAGAAGGACAGCGGGATCTGCCGCGAGGAGATCAGCTCGCCGGCGATCTCGTCCGCCGTCAGCATCCCGTCCTCCCCCGCCTCCTCTGCCGTGAGGAGCGTCTCGATGACGGCGTCCGGCAGGGGCCGCGGCCTCCGCGGCCGGGGCCGGGGGCCACGGGCGAGGGAGGCCCGCACGACGCCGGCGGGGTCGCTCACCAGCCGACCCCGCCGGCCGGGGTCGACGTGCGGGTTGCGGGCGAAGGCGCGGCGCACCGCTCGCTCCGGGTGCGCGACCACGGCGTCGACGACATCGGCGGGAAGGTCCCGCTCCTCGCAGAGGACCGGCCAGGCCGCCCGCCCGGCCGGGGCGAGCAGGCGGATCAGGACGTCGGACGGGGCGGCCGGGTTGGCGGCGATCCCGCGGAGCCAGGACTCGGAGAGAGGGGAGGGGGACATGGGACTTCCTGTCGGGGTGGGGTCTGGGCCCGGTCGGCGGGTCCGCATACGGTCGGGGCGGGGGCCCGGTGAGCGGGCGAGCATGCGGCCGGGGCCGGCTGGCGAGCTTACGGCCGGGGCGGACCCGGTCACCGGCGCACATACGGCCGGGGCGGGTCCCGGTGGGCGGGCGTGCACGCGGCCGGGGCCGACCCCGGTGAGCGGGCGAGCGTACGGCCGGGGCGGATCCCGGTCAGCGGGCGTACACGCGGCCAGGCGGGTCCCGGTCAGCCGGCGAGCACTCGGCGGAGGCCTGTCGGAGGGCGAGCGTACGGCCGGGGCGGACCCGGTCAGCGGGCGTGCATACGACGGCGCAGGGCCTCCAGGGCGCCCGGGCGGCGGCCGGGGACCCGGCGGCGCAGGGCCACCAGGGTGGGGCCGATCGCGCGGGCGCGGGCCGGGTCGGTGATCTGCTCCCACTGGTGGTGGGCGCGGTCCACCGCCCCCTCGACGTCCCGGTCGTCCGGCTGCTGACGGAGCCCCAGGCGCGCCTCGGCCACCGCGAGCCACAGCTCGCAGCTGCGGGCCGGCTCCCCCGCCAGCCGGGCCAGGTCCGCCCGTACCTCCATCCAGTGCACGGCCTCCCCCGAGCGTGGCCCGAACCTGCGCAGGGCGTCCCGCTCCCACGCCGCCGCCATCTCCGCCGCCTCCGCGTGCCGCCCCGCCATCGCGGCCGACAGGATCGCGGGGTGCGGATCGTGCGCGACCGGCTCCTCCGGCCCGGTCTGCCCGTAGGCGGCGGCCCGGCGCGGATCGACCGGCGCCGGCCCGGCGACCGGGGCGGGCACGGGCGGGGCGGAGACAGGTCGGGCGGGCGCGGGTGCGGCGACGGGAGGAGTCCGAGGCATCGGCGGGACGGCCTTCGCCGGGACCGGGGTAGAGCCTCCCTTCTCCTTGGCGGGGACCAACTTCATCGTCCCGGAGGAGAGTTCGGATTCCTCGGGCGTCGCCACGACAGGTGCGGGGACGGCCGGGGATCCGGGAAGCGGCTCGGGTACGGCAACCGATTCCCGCTCGGATACAGCTACCGATTCCGGCTCGGGTCCAGCTACCGGCTCGCGCACAGCGACGGGCACGGGTGCGGGTGCCAACTCGCGTACGGGCTCCGCCTCGGGCTCGCCCCCGGGCTCGGGACCGACCGCCGGAGCCGGCACGGGCTCGGCCGCGGCGAACCCGGCCGGAAGGGCAGGAGGGCCCGCCGGAACAGACCCCGACACGACCACCGGGGCAGCAGGAACAGCAAGGGGCACAGGCGCAGCAGCAGGCGCCGCCACAGAAGCAGGCGCAGGCACCGGCACCGGCACCGGCACCGGCACAGCAACCTGCGCCGGTACGGCAACGCCGACCGGCCCCACCTGGGCAACGGCCACCGGCGCCACCACCGCGCCCCCCGCCCGCGCCCCCGGCCCCGCCGGCAGCCCGTCCGGCCCGAGGAACAGCGCCGGCGCCGACTGCGTACGGGCGACCGCCTCCGCGTGCAGGGAAGGGAAGGGGAGTCGGACGCCGGCGCGCCACTGGTCGGCCCAGGCGCGCAGGTAGTCGGGGGTGGCCCGCTCGCCCCGGCGAGGGGGCGGGGTGACGCGGGCGTAGAGCGTCGGGGCGGGGTTCAGGCTCAGCAGCTCCGGCCCCGCGCCGAGTCGGGTCCAGGTCTCCGGGTCCGCGACGAGGTCGGCGACGACCGTCGTCGTCCCGGCCGGTCGGGCGGCCGCCGCCTCCGCGAGCCAGTGCCAGGGCAGGGCCGTGTAGCGGAGGGCCGCCGAGGTGCTGCGCGCCAGGGCGAGGTGGGGCAGCTGCTGGCGGCGGTCCAGATGGAGCTGGCCCGCGAGGTAGAGGACGAGCGGGCCGGGGCTCTGCGCGGCGGCGCGCAGCCGGGTGAGGACGGTCTGCGGGTCGACGGGATCGGCGAGTTCGACGAGCGTCGCGGTCGCCGTGCCGGTGAGGACGCCGGGCGGGACCGCCGCGAGCGCGGGCAGCACGGAGACGGCGTCCATGGTGCGGCCGCGTCCCGCGGGCGCCGCCGCGAGCAGTACCGCCGTGCCGGCCGGGCCCGAAGTCACCGCCGCCGCCTCCCCCGTCTCCGTACCCACCGCGCCCGCCGTACCGTTCGCCTCGTCGCTCACCACACGTGCACCGTAACCGGTTGTGTCGTGGCCGATGACGGCCGGGCCTCAGGCATATGTCAGAAGCACCACCGGATCGAGTGTTGCCAAACCCCTTACGACCGCACCGCCCCTGTGCCACAGTCGTCCCCAGGCCCCGTCTCCACACGGGCCGCGCCGCGCCTGTATCGGAGTACGACATGCCGTCCCCTCTGTTCGCGGACCACCCCGCCCAGCCGCCGGAGCCGGGTGCCGTGGACGCGCTGATCTCGCAGGCGAGCCGTCTGCGCGGTGAGGTCGACGCCGTCCGCCGGGACGCCGCTGCCCATGACGACGATCCGCAGCACCGCTGGCAGCGCGCGCTCTGTGATCTGGCGATGCATCAACTCGACGAACTCAGAAGCCAGTTCGGACAGCTCCGTGCCGGTGCGCCGGCCGCGACGCTCACCGCCCCGCCGGTCCCCGCACCGGAGGACGCCGCCCCGGCCCCGGCGGAGCCCGAGGAGGACGCCGTCTTCGACGGGTCCTTCACCAGCGAGGTCGGCGCCGCCTACGGCGAGGCCCCCGCGCGTACCGGTTCGCTCCTCACCCGGGTCGGCAGCGGCGAGTGGAACCTGCTGACCGACGAGGTGAGCTGGTCCGACGAGCTCTTCCAGATCTTCGGCCGCGCGCGCGAGCTCGGCCCCATGTCGCTCGACGAGATGCCGACGGTGGTCTTCTCCGAGGACCAGCCGCGCCTCCAGGCGATGGTGACGGACTGTCTGATCGACGGGAAGCCGATCGACGGGGAGTTCCGGATCGTCCGCTCCGACGCCAAGGTCCGCACCGTGCACATGACCGGCGAGCCGGTCCTCGACGCCGACGGCTTCACGGCCTCCATGTGGGCCGTCCTGCGGGACGTCAGCGAGCTGCGGCGCAGCGAGCGGGCCGTCCGCGAGAGCCGGGACAGCCTGGAGCGGAGCCGGCAGATCGAGCGCACCGAGCGCCGGGTGGCCGTCGAACTCCAGGAGGCGGTGCTCCCGCCGTGGCGGGGCTCGCTCCGCTTCGCGCACGACGGTCCCGCCCCGCTCGACGTCGCCGGGCACTACTTCCCGGCCGCCTCCACCGGTCTGATCGGCGGCGACTGGTACGACGCCCTCGCCCTGCCCGCGGGCGACGCGCTGCTCACCGTCGGCGACCTCACCGGTCACGGCGTGGCGGCGACCTCCTCGATGGCGATGCTGCTCGGCGCGCTCCGCGGCATGGCCGTGGCCGGGATCCGGCCCGGCGCGCTCATGGGCCACCTCAACCAGCTCCTGGAGAGCTCGGGTCAGCCGGCGCTGGGCAGCGCGATGTGCTGCCGCTACGACCCGGTGGCACAGACGCTCACCTGGGCGCAGGCCGGCCATCCCGCCCCGCTGCTGTTCCGCGGCGGGACGGGACGTCCGCTGCGCCGCCCCGAGGGCGTCCTCCTCGGAGCGACGCCGGCGGTCGCGTACGGGGAGACCGAGACCCCCCTCCACCCCGGCGACGTGCTGGTGCTGCACACCGACGGGCTGACCCGGGGTGCGAACGCCCTCGACGACACCGGTGTCGCACGGCTGCTCGCCCTGGCCCCCCGGATCGCGGAGGCACGGGACGCGCAGGACTGCCTGCGGTCGGTCCTGGAGGAGTTCGGCGAGGAAGCCCGCGAGGACGACGCCTGCGTGATGATCGTCCGCGTCGGTTCCTGAGTCCGCGTCGGGCCTCGGAGCCGTGTCGGGCCTCGGGGCCGTGTCGAGCCTTGGGGCCACGTCGGGCCTCGGGGCAGCGTCGGTTCCTGAGTCCGCGTCGGGCCCTGGGGCCGTGCCGGCTCCTGAGTCCGCGTCCGTTCCTGAGAGCCGCGCCGGCTCCTGGTTCCGGCAGCACCGCCCGCCGGCGGCCCGCCGGTTCTCAGGCCAGACCCGATCGCGGGGCCTCCGGCGAGCGCGGCAGCTCGACCTCCAGCTCGGCCCGCAGGTCCTCGATCTTCGAGTAGCCCGCGTACTGGCCGGTGAGCCGGTACATCTCACGCAGCCGGTGCCAGGTCCGGTGCGAGGAGGTCTCGCCCATGGAGATCAGCGCCAGCCGTGCGTACCGGTCCGCCTGCTCCGGGTCGTCGGCGATGAAGCACGCCGACGCCATCGAGATGTGGTCGAAGAGCTTCGAGCGGTCGTGCCCGTCGCGCCGCAGGTCCAGGGCGAGCCGGGCGTGACGCTGCGCGGTGGCCGCGGCCGACGGGTCGTGTTCGGCGAGCGTGCGGTAGGCGAGGGCCTGCATGCCGTGCATGTCGGCCTCGTCGAAGCTCTGCATCCAGTTCGGCGTCTTGTCCTGCCGGTCGGAGACGAACAGGTCCTCCGCCTCGCCGAGGGTGCGGCGCATCGCCTGGCCGTGTCCCATCGACGCCTGCGCCCACGCCTCGATGGTGTGGAACATCGCCTGGGTGCGCGGCAACAGGCGTTCGCCGGCGCCGGACTTGGCGAGCTTCATCAGGTCCAGGGCGTCGTCGGGGCGGCCCAGGTGGACCATCTGGCGTGCGGCGCGGGAGAGCGCCTCGCCGGCCCGGGGCCGGTCGCCGCTCTCGCGGGCCGCGTGGGCGGCGATGACGAAGTAGCGCTGTGCGGTGGGTTCGAGGCCCACGTCGTGGGACATCCAGCCCGCCAGCACGGCGAGGTTGGCCGCGACGCCCCACAGGCGGCGCTGGAGGTGCTCGGCGTGGCGGTAGGCCAGCATGCCGCCGACCTCGTTCAGCTGGCCCACCACGGCCTTGCGCTGGAGGCCGCCGCCCCGGGAGGCGTCCCAGGCGCGGAAGACCTCCACGGAGCGCTCCAGCGCCTCGATCTCCTCCGACCCGATGGGGGCGGCCTCGTAGCGGTCGTACCCGGCGGGGTCGGCGTGGAGGGGATCGGCGGCCCGTGGGGCCGCGGTGGGGCGGGAGGGCTCGGTGCGGAGCCAGTCGTGCAGGGAGCTGTTGAGTGCGGATCCGGCGGTGAGCGCGATGCCCGCGCCCATCAGGCCGCGTCGGTTGAGCATGAGGTCCATTCCCGTGAATTCGGTGAGGACCGCAGCCGTACGGTCGGGAGCCCACGGCATTCCGTCAGGGTTGTCGTCGTTGTTCCTGACGTCCTGCCGCGTTCCGGCACGCCCGCGTCGTACGAACCCGAGGTCCTCGATGGTCACGACACGGCCGAGTCGCTCGGTGAACAGGGCGGCCAGCACCCGTGGAACGGGATCTCGGGGGGTCTCCCCCCGGTCGATCCAGCGTCGCACCCGCGAGGTGTCGGTCGACAGCTGGGGGTGGCCCATGGCCGCCGCCTGCCGGTTGACCAGTCTCGCGAGTTCGCCCTTGGACCAGCCGGCGAGGCCGAAGAGGTCCGCCAGGCGGGTGTTGGTCTGTCCTGTCACGTCTAAGCCCCCAGGTTCTCGGCTGAGTTGACAGTAGCCCGCTGTCATAGGGCTGGCGACTATTCGCCAGGGTTCGCCAGGGTGCGCCCAGTGTTCCGCTACCCGGGCGCGGGTGTGATGTAGGTATGCGCCACCCCGCCCCGTCGACCGGCCCTCATTTTCCCCAGGGTGCGGACCGGGGGCGGGCGGGGCGACGCACGCGACACGTCGGCGCACGAAGGGATCTGTCACCTCCATGTACACAGCATCGTCCTCCGTGTCCGCCCCGCCCCGGCCGCAGACCCGGCTGGCGCCGGCCGGCGGACCGTACCTCGCCCCCGCGCCGCGGGGCGCCCGGACGAGGTCCTGGGCGGCCGGGACCGGCACCGTGCCGGGCGCCCAGGTCAGCGGCCGGATCGACCTCTCCGGCCCGCAAGGGGCGCAACTGAAGGTCGCCATCGCCTCGGTGCAGCGGATCTGCCCGGAGTTCAACCCGGTGCAGGTGCTGCGCCGGAGCGGCCGGTCGGTCCTCATCGTCGGGACGACCGGGCGGACCACGGCGGTGGCGAAGTGTTTACTGGACCACTCCCCGGCCTGGGTCGAGCGGTTCCGGCACGAGATAGGGTCCTACCGTTCCTTCGTCCGGCACCGTCCCCCGGTGCGCGCGCCGCGGCTGATCGCCGCGGACCCGGACAACTGCGTGCTGGTGATCGAGCGGATGCCCGGACGGGCCGCCGCCCTCTCGCGCCACCCCGTCGAGGCCCCGCCGCGGGCCGACGTGCGGACGGCGCTGGGGGCGATCGCCCGGCTGAACGCCTGGCGTCCACCGGCGGGGACCTTCGACGCGCCGCTGGACTACGGCACGCGGATCGCCCGCTACCACGAGCTGGGGCTCTTCACCGACCGGGACCGTGACGACCTGCAGAAGCTGCTGCACGGCCTCGCCCACGCGGGCGGCCGGCAGGGCATGGGCCAGTTCTGCCACGGCGACGCCCTGCTCTCCAACATCCTCCTCTCCCCCGCCGGTCCGGTGCTCGTCGACTGGGAGCACGCCGGCTGGTACCTGCCCGGCTACGACCTGGCGACGCTCTGGGCGGTACTCGGTGACGCGCCGCTGGCCCGCCGCCAGATCAGCCAGATGGCGCAGCAGCAGGGTCCGGCCGCCCGGGACGCGTTCCTGGTGAACCTGATGATCGTGCTGACGCGGGAGATCAGGACATACGAGACGGCCGTGCAGCGGACCATCAAGGAGGCCCCGCCGGCCGGGACGGTGGCGGTGCCGTCGGGAGCGCTGGCTCCCGGGGAGGAACAGCGGCTGCTGCTGAGGCGGCTGCACGACGACTGCGCCATGGCACGGCGGGCCGTGCGCGCGGCGGTCGGGACGCGCTGACGTCCCGACCGCGAGACGGGGGTGTGCGCCGCGCACCCGGTGCCGACACACCGGGAGTGCGGCGCTTCGCCGTTCCCGGGGGCCTCATTGGTCGAGACCTCCGACGCGTGGCCGGTGGGCGGGCCGTCACCGCGAAAGTCGCCGCATTCGGCCCGTGGCAGGGCCCTGACGTGGGAACTCGCCTGCGGTGAGGGGTGATTGACGGGTGGTCCGGGAGCCGCTACCCCTGTACGGGTTCGGTCCCGCACGCCCCCGTGTCACCCCCCACCCCTGGAGGCTGCCTTGCTCCGTTCCGCGTCCCGAGGACGTGCGCTCTCCGTCGCCGCGTCCGCGGCCCTGCTCCTGCCCCTGCTCTCGGGCGCGCCGCCGGCCGGTGCGGGCGCGCCGGTGCCGGACTCGCTCCAGCACCGGTTCGCGGCGGCGGCCGAGCGCCACGGCGTGCCGCGGAGCGTGCTGCTCGCGGTCTCGTACCTCCAGTCACGGTGGGACGGCCACGCGGGCGCGCCCAGCGTGACCGGCGGCTACGGGCCGATGCACCTGACCGACACGGCCACGGCGCTGGCCCGCTCGGTGCCGCACCACTCGGCGGAGGGCGAGGACGCGCGCGGCGACGGCGCCCGGCCGGCCCGCACCGGGGCCGAGGTGGCGCTTCCCGCACCGGAGCAACTGCCGGACCGGCTGCGGACGCTGGAGCGGGCGTCGGCGCTCTCCGGGATCCCGGCGGAGGAGCTGCGGACCTCGGCGGCGGCGAACATCGAGGGCGGCGCGGCGCTGCTGGCGGCGGCGCAGCGGGAGGCCGGTCTGGCGCCGAGCCCCGATCCGGGCGCCTGGTACGGGGCGGTGGCGCGGTACTCGGGCGCCGACGACACGGCCACCGCGGCGGCGTACGCGAACGACGTCTTCGAGGTGATCAGGACCGGCGAGGAGCGGGTGACCGACAGCGGGCAGCGGGTGGTGCTGCCGGCCGCCGCCGGGGTGGTGCCGGAGACGGGCCAGGTGGCGGCGCTCGGACTGCGGGCGCCCGAGCGGGGTCCGGTGGAGTGTCCGAGGACGGTGCCCTGCGAGTGGATCCCGGCCCCGTACGAGGAGTTCGGCGACGGCGACTACGGCAACCACGACAAGGCGGACCGGCCGGTCTCGCAGTCGATCGACTACATCGTCGTGCACGACACCGAGGCGACCTGGGACGTCACCCTGAAGCTGGTGCAGGATCCGGCGTACGTCTCCTGGCAGTACTCGCTGCGGTCCTCGGACGGGCACGTCGCCCAGCACCTGCCGCTCAAGGACGTCGGCTGGCACGCCGGGAACTGGTACGTGAACGCGAAGTCCGTGGGCCTGGAGCACGAGGGCTTCCTGACCGCCCCGGACTCCTGGTACACGGAGGCGATGTACCGGAACTCGGCGCGGCTCGTGCGCCACCTGGCGCAGCGGTACGACATCCCCCTCGACCGGCAGCACGTCATCGGGCACGACAACGTACCGGGGACGGTGGCGTCGACCATCCGCGGCATGCACACCGACCCGGGGCCGTACTGGGACTGGGCGCACTACTTCCGGCTGCTCGGCCGGCCGCTGACGCCGGGTGCGGGGCCGCGGGCGGGCGTGGTGACGATCCGGCCCGCGTACGGGGAGAACCGTCCGGTGTACACGGGGTGCGCGACGGCCGGGGAGGCGTGCGCGCCGCACGGCAGCGGTGCCGTGCGCCTGCACACCGGGCCGAGTGCCGACGCGCCGCTGGTGAGGGACGTCGGGCTGCGGCCGGGCGGGGAGGACTCGACGACCGGGGTCAACGACACCGGGGCGCGGGCGTCGACGGGGCAGAGCTACGCGGTGGCGGAGCGCAGGGGCGACTGGACGGCGATCTGGTACCTCGGCCAGAAGGCGTGGTTCCACTCCCCGGAGGCCGCGCCGACGGCCGTGGGGGCGCGCGGGCTCGTGCTGACCCCGCGCGAGGGGCTCGCGGAGGTGCCGGTGTACGGGCGGGCGTATCCGGAGGCGTCGGCCTACCCGGCGGGGGTGCCGGTGCAGGCGGTGTCGCCGCTGCCGTACCGGCTGCTCGCGGGGCAGAGGTACGTGGTGGGGCACAGGACGCCCGGGGAGTACTACTACGCACCGGTGTTCGACAGCAGCGAGCACACGGTCGTGCGCGGCCGGGAGGAGTACTACCAGATCCAGTTCGGCCATCGCATCGCCTTCGTGAAGGCCGCTGACGTGCGGGTTTCCCGGGGCTGAACAAGGCTGGCCGAAAGGTGTGGGGTGGTGTCGGCTCCCCCGTCCGGCACCACCCATTCTTCTGTTCATATGACTACTCCGGACGACGAGTCCGGGACCCGGGGCGGGGGTAAGGCTGGGCCGGAACAGCCCCCTTCCACCGGAAAGGCCCGTCCGCACATGCCTCAGCCCTTCGTCATGCCGGATTTCTATGTCCCGTATCCGGCGCGCCTCAACCCCCATGTGGAGGCCGCCCGGACGCACACCCGGGACTGGGCCCGCGCGATGGGGATGCTGGAGGGCTCCGGGGTCTGGGAGACGGCCGACCTCGACGCGCACGACTACGCGCTGCTCTGCGCCTACACCCACCCGGACTGCGACGAGGACGCGCTGAACCTCGTCACCGACTGGTACACCTGGGTCTTCTTCTTCGACGACCACTTCCTGGAGGTCTTCAAGCGCACCCAGGACCGGGCCGGCAGCAAGGAGTACCTCGACCGGCTGCCGCACTTCATGCCGGCCGACCCGGAGCACGCCGTGCCCGAGCCGGTCAACCCGGTGGAGGCGGGACTGGCCGATCTGTGGCGGCGCACCGTCCCCGCCATGTCCGACGGCTGGCGGCAGCGCTTCGCCGAGGCCACCGAAGCGCTCCTGTACGAGTCCCTGTGGGAGCTCGACAACATCAACGACGGCCGGATCGCCAACCCCCTCGAATACATCGAGATGCGCCGCAAGGTCGGCGGCGCCCCCTGGTCCGCGGGGCTCGTGGAGTACGCCGCCGGGGCCGAGGTCCCCGACCGGGTCGCCGCCGCGCGACCGCTGCGGGTGCTCCGCGACGCCTTCTCGGACGCCGTCCACCTGCGCAACGACCTCTTCTCGTACCAGCGCGAGGTCGAGGACGAGGGCGAGAACAGCAACGGCGTGCTCGTCCTGGAGCACTTCCTCCGCTGCTCCACCCAGGAGGCGGCCGACGCCGTCAACGACCTGCTGACCTCGCGGATCCAGCAGTTCGAGAACACCGCCCTCACCGAGGTGCCCGCCCTCGCCGTCCAGGAGGGCCTCACCCCGCTGGAGTGCGCGGCGATCGGCGCGTACACCAAGGGGCTCCAGGACTGGCAGTCCGGCGGCCACGAGTGGCACATGCGCTCCAGCCGGTACATGAACGAGGGCATGGCCGACGCCGCCGACCCGGCGCCCTCCTCCGGTGCGCCGGCGCTCGGGACCGGGGTGCTCGACATCCGCACCCTGCTCGGCGGCCGGGCCGCCGAGGCACGGACGCGGAGCCTCACCCACACGCCCCACCGGCCCGTCGGCCACTCGCCGCTGCCCGACTTCGACCTCCCGTACCCGCTCACCGTCAACCCGCACCACCAGGAGGCCAAGCGCCGCTCCGAGGAGTGGGCCGAGGCCATGGGGCTGCTCGACGACATCTGGGACCGGGCGCTGATGGACGGCTTCGACCTCGCCCTCTGCTCGGCCGGCATCGATCCCGACGCCACCGTGGAGGAGCTGGAGCTCAGCGCCCTCTGGCTGACCTGGGGCACCTACGCGGACGACTACTACCCGATGGTCTTCGGCCGGAAGCGCGACCTGGCGGGAGCCAGGGCGCAGACCGCGCGCCTGAAGGCGTGCCTTCCGGTGGACGACCCGGCCACCGCACCGGACTTCGCGGGGAACGCGCTGGAGCGGTCCCTCGCCGACGTGTGGGCCAGGACCGCGGGGCCCATGGGGCGGGAGGCGCGGGCCGAGCTGTGGACCGCGCTCGACGCGATGCTGGAGAGCTGGATGTGGGAGCTCCACAACCAGGCGCAGCACCGGGTCCCGGACCCCGTCGACTACGTCGAGATGCGGCGCAGCACCTTCGGCTCCGAACTCACCATGCTGATGAGCCGGCTTCGCGCGTCCGACGCGCTCCCGGCGGCACTGCACCGCTCGGGCACCGTCCGCAGTCTGGAGAACGCGGTCGCGGACTACGGGGCGCTCGTCAACGACCTCTTCTCGTACCAGAAGGAGGTCGAGGTCGAGGGCGAGCTGCACAACGGCGTGCTCGTCCTGGAGAAGTTCTTCGACGTCGACCGGGACACGGCCGCCGGGATGGTGCACGAGCTGATGCGCGGCCGGCTGCGCCAGTTCGAGCAGCTGAAGCAGCGTGAAGTCCCGCTGATGTACGCCCACTTCGAGCTGGACGCCGAGGGAAGGGCGGCCTTCGAGGCGCGGCTGCGGGAGCTGGAGGACTGGCTCGCGGGCGTCCTGCACTGGCACCGGAGCGTCCGCCGGTACGGCCCCGGCGACGTGCACGCGGGCGCCGGGACCCCGCTGCTCCGGGAGCGCGCGGAGGAGACGGACCCGGTGCCCGACTGGACGGTGCCGCAGGGCCTCGGCACCACGGCGGCGCGCGTCGCGAGCGCCTTCGCCGGCGTCCCGTCCTGACCCGGACGACACGCGGAAGGGCCGCCCCGGGGCTCCGGGGCGACCCTTCGGTCGTCGGTCAGGAGGGGTTGCGGCCGCGGAGCTCGTCGAGTTCGCGGCGCTCGCGCTTGGTGGGGCGGCCCGCGCCGCGGTCACGGACGGCGGCGAGGGCGACGTGTTCGCGCGGCGGCGGGGGCGGACTGTTGTCCACGTACGCCTCGGCGGCCACCGGCGGACCGACCCGCTTGGTCAGCACTTCCCTGACCTCGACGATCCGCTCGCGGCCCGCGGCGTAGACCCTGACCTCGTCGCCCGGCTTCACGGCCTGGGCGGGCTTCGCCCGCTCGCCGTTGACCTTGACGTGTCCGGCCCGGCAGGCCGCGGCGGCCTGCGAGCGGGTCTTGGTGAGCCGGACCGCCCAGATCCAGGCGTCGACGCGCGCGCTCATCGGCCCCCGCCTCCGCTCAGCCCTGCTGGAACAGCTCGGCGGGCAGCGGCTTCAGCAGCGCGTACAGGTCGTCGGTGATCGGCCGGTCCCAACTGGCGATCGTCACGAGGACGTTGTCGCTGCGGTCGAACTGGACGCAGGAGATGCGGCTCTCGGAGAGCTTGAGGCGGCGCACGATGAGGAGGTTGTCGCCCTGCATGACGGGGACGTCCTCGGTGTCGAGCACCTCGACCGGCTCGTCGTTCTCGAGGGCGGCGAGGAGCTGGGCCACCTCGAAGGGGATCTGGCCCTCGGCGAGCTCCCGGGCCGGGGAGCCCTCGGGGAGGTTGCCGATGATCATCGCGGGGCCGCGGCCGCCGAAGAGGTCGTAGCGCAGGAAGACGCCCTGGCAGGAACCGTCGGGAGCGGGCAGCAGACCGGCGCCGAGATTGCCGGGCCAGTCCCCCGGGTCCATGGCGAGGACGTCGAAGTCCGGGCCAGCGGGAGTGGCGCTGCGGCGGCGGAGGAAGGACATACGGCCATGGTACGTGCCCGGGCGCGCGGTGCGGCCCCGGGCTCCGCCCTCCCGGCAGCGGCCCGCGCGGGCCCGGCGGCCTCAGTCCGCCGGATCGGCCGCCTCGGGCTCCCGCCCGGCCGCTTCCGGCTCGCCGGTGTCGCCCAGGGCGTGGACGAGGCCCGAGCGGTCGGTGCCCAGCTTGCGGTAGACGGCGGAGAGCAGCCGGGCGGCGGTCGTGGGGTCGACGCCGAGGGTGGCGGCCGGGTCGAGGCCGCGGACGGTCGCCCGGGCGGCGGAGCGCTCACGGGCGGTGAGCGAGTTGCCGTCGGCCGTGTGCAGGGCGCGCGGGCGCAGGCCGGCGGCGGCCAGCTCGGCCCGGGCCTCCTCGACGAGGCCGTCGGCGCCGCAGTCCTGGGCGGTCTCCAGGCCCCGGTACAGGTGCTCGGCGGCTTCGGCGTGGCGCTCGGTGCGGCGGAGGGCCGAGCCGAGGGCGACGAGCGAGCGGGCCAGCTCGTACGCGGCCGGGGACTGGTCCAGCCAGTCGACGGACTCCTCCAGGAGCTTGATCCGCTCGGCGCCCTCGGAGACCTCCGCGGTCACCCGGAGCGCCTGGCCGATCGCGGAGGGCGCGCCGTACTGGCGGGCGCGGGCGACCGCGTCCTGGGCGGTGGCGAGCGCCTTGGCCGGGGAGCCGGTGGCCGCCTCGGAGAGGGCGAGGAGGAGCTGCCAGGGGCTGCACGAGGGGTTGCGCTTGCCGCGCGGCTCCAGCCTGCGGCCGATGTCGGCGAGCGCCGCGGCGGCCTCCTCGGCGCGGCCGGTGGCGAGGAGCAGCTCGGCGTGGACGGTCTCGCAGTCGGGGATGGTGACCGTGGCGGGGAAGGGCTCGCCGAAGTCGTGCTCCCGGGCGACCCGCTCGGCCTCCTCCGAGCGGCCGCGGGCGAGCAGCACCTCGATCATGACGCCGGTGGCGTACCAGAGGGCCGGGGTGCGGGGGCCGACGCGCTCGGCGAGGCGGAGGCCCGCGCGGGCGAAGTCCTCGGCCTCCATCAGCCGGCCGCGGCGGAAGCGGATGTAGCCGAGGAGGGTGTACGCGAAGGAGAGGTGGGCGCCGCGCCAGCCCTGCTTCTCGAACTCGGCGGTGCCCGCGGCGAAGAGCTCCTCGGCGCGGCCGGGCCGGTCGGCGTAGAGGTGGGTGAGGGCGACGAGGACCGGGACCTCGAAGCCGCGGCTCTCGTCGGCCCAGCTGAGGCCGCCTTCGAGGGCGCGCTCGGCGTGGCGGAGGGCGAGGGTGGCGGGCTCGGCGCGCAGGGTGGCGTCCCAGGCGCGAAGGCCGATGATGTAGCGCTCGGTGAGGTCGCGGCCGGCGAGCCGGTCGGCGAGGGTCGAGAGGCGGCGGGAGCGGGCGGGCGACTCCGGTTCGTCGGAGCGGAGCGCGTCCCACATGAAGCGCTCGGCCTGCATGCGCAGGCGGCTGCGGGGGTCGGTGGTCTGCCGGGTCTCGTGCTCCAGCAGCTCGGACGCCTCGACCAGGCGGTCGCTGTGGGCGAGGACCTGGGAGAGGCGGTAGACGATGCCGTGCCGCAGGGCCTGGTCGGAGATGGGCTCCTCCAGGGCGGCGCGCAGCTGGTTGACCGTGGTGGCGGGTTCGGTGAGCAGCGAGGCGGAGCTGAGCTCGAAGAGGACGGCGGCCCGCTCGTCGGCGGTGGGAGGCTCGCGCAGGGCGCGGGCCAGGTGGCGGCGGGCCGCGTCGGGTGCGCCGGCGCGGAGGTTCTCGCGGGCGGCGGCGCGCAGCTGGGCGACGACCCAGGAGTCGCCCTCGGGGTGGGTCTCCAGGAGGTGGCGGGCCGCGGCGGCGGGGCCGAGTCCGGCGTCGATGACGCACCAGGCGGCCTGGCCGTGGAAGGCGACGCGGATCGCGTCGGGGATGGCGCGGTAGATGGTGCTCGCGATGAGCGGGTGGACGAATTCCAGCGGGCCGTCGGTGGTGCCGGTGTCGGCGAGGACGCGGGCCTCGCGGAGCCGTTCGGCGCAGTCGGCGACGGCCTCGTCGCCCAGTCCTGCGAGGGCGCCGGCGAGCGCGGGGGAGATCTCGGTGCCGAGGACGGCGCAGGCCCAGGCGAGCCGCATGGTGGAGGTGCCGAGGCGTTCGAGGCGGCTCACGAGCCCGCTGCCCTTGAGGGCGGCGGCGAGGTCGCGCAGTTCGTGGGCGCCGTCGCCGGTGGGGTCGAGACCCCGGTCGCGGACCTTGGCGGCGAGTTCGACGGTCTCGAAGGGGTTGCCGGAGGTGACCTTCCAGAAGTCGTGGCAGAAGGCGTCGTCGGCGTGGGCGCCGATCCGGTCACGGACGAGCCGGGCGACGGCCTCGGCGGTGAGCGGGGCGAGGCCGTGCGGGCGCTGGCCGGACCGGTGGCCGGCGAACTCGGCTCCCTCCTCGGGGAGTTCGTCGGGCCGGTAGGCGACGACGAGGAGCATGGGCAGGTCCTCGGCGCGCGGGGCGAAGGAGGCCAGCCAGCCCAGGGACTCGGGGTCGGCCCAGTGGGCGTCGTCGAGGACGACGACGAGCGGGGCGCGGCGGACGGCGAGGTGGGTGAGGACCCAGTCGAGGCCGTCGCGCAGGCCCTGGGGGTCGGGCGGGGAGCCGGCGGTGGCGGCGCGCAGGCCGAGGGCGGGGCCGACGATGTCGTACCAGGAGCCGAGCCGTTCGCGGAGTTCGGCGTCGGAGGCGTGGGCGAGCTGGGGCTGGAGGAGCTGGCGGGCGACGTGGAAGGCGACGCGCTGCTCCTGGTCGCCGCCGCGGGCGGAGAGGACGGTGCAGCCGCGGGCGCCGGCGCGGCGGCGGATCTCGGCGAGGAGGGTGGTCTTGCCGAGTCCGGCGGGGGCGGCGTAGACGAGGACGCCCCCGCGCGCGGCGGGTGCCTCCGGGCGCTGGGCGTCCGCGGAGCCGGTACGGCTGCGGAGGGGGATGACGCGGGCGTCGCGCGGGGCGGGGACGCGCTCGGGCGGCGACGGGAGTTCGGCCGCGAGGCCGGTGAGCAGGTCGAGGGCCTCCTCGGCGGCGTCGAGCGCCGCCTCGCGTTCGAAGAGGCCGAAGCCCTGGCGGGCCGCCCTGCCGTCCTGTCGTGCCACGTTCCACCCCCACACAGGGGGCGCACGCCCGGCGCACGGTCGGGGCGCCGGGGCGATCACCCCACGAAAGGTCCAGCGTACGCCCGAACGTGCCTCGTGTAACGGCATTCCCCCAAGCAGTTCGGGTGGTCTTGGGGGGCTCGGCGCATGGCGGGACGAGCAGGTCGCGGCGTGTTCGACGGACAGATGTGCGGAGCCCGGGAAGGGTCACGCGGAGCGTGTCGTCCTTGACCGGGTGCCCCGCGAATACTCCCATATGACGGACGGTCAGTTCATGATCGTCCTAGGGTCCTGACAAGGGGATGAGCCGGACATGAGACCTCCCATTTCCCGCGCGCGGTCCTGGGCCGCACGGTCGGCGTGTTCCCTCGCCCTGTGCGCCACCGTGCTGACGGCGCTGCCCTCATCGGTGCCGGCCGCCGCGGAGTCGGAGCCGCCGGCCCCGAAGGCTCCGGCGGCCTCGGGCGCGGCCGGGGCCGCGGCTGCGGCGCCCTTCTCGGTGAACGCGGCGCGGGCCGCGCTGGTGCGGCTGCTGCCCCGGCACTCGGGCCAGTTCGAGCTGGCGCTGGTGCCCCGGACGGACGCGGGCGACCGGTTCTCCGTCTCGGGCACGACGGGCCGGATCGTCGTCACGGGCACCACCCCGGCGGTCCTGCTGCGCGGGGTGCACTGGTACCTCTCCTACACCGCGGGCGTGGACCTCGGCTCGCCCGGCGACAGCGTCGCGGCGCTCCCGGCCCGGCTGCCCGGCCCGGGAGGCACGGTCACCCGGGCGGCCTCGGTGCCGCACCGGTTCGCGCTCAACGACACGGACGACGGCTACTCGGGGGCGTACCGGGACTGGGCCTCGTACGAGCGGCAGATCGACCTCCTCGCGCTGCACGGGGTGAACGAGGTCTTCGTGCAGATGGGCGCGGAGGCGGCCTATCACGCGGCCTTCCAGGAGTTCGGCTACACGAGCGCGGAACTGCGCGAGTGGATCCCGGGACCCGCGCACCAGCCGTGGTGGCTGATGCAGAACATGTCGGGGTTCGGCGGACCGGTGAGCGAGCAGCTGATCGCCCGCCGGGCGGCGCTGGGCAAGCGGATCGTCGACCGGCTGCGGGAGCTCGGCATGACGCCGGTGCTGCCGGGTTACTTCGGCACGGTGCCGCCCGGTTTCACGGAGCGCAACCCGGAGGGCCGGGTGGTGCCGCAGGGCCGGTGGATCGGCTTCACCCGGCCGGACTGGCTCGACCCGCGCGGGACCGTCTTCCCCCGCGTGGCGTCCGCCTTCTACCGGCACCAGGCGCAGCTGCTCGGCACCACCACGATGTACAAGATGGACCTGCTGCACGAGGGCGGCAATCCGGGCGACGTGCCGGTCGGCGAGGCCGCCGCGCGGGTGATGAGGACCCTGGACGACGCACGGCCGGGGGCCACCTGGGTCCTGCTCGGCTGGCAGCGCAACCCGAAGGCCGAGCTGCTGGCGGGCGTGGACACCTCACGGCTCCTCGTGGTGGACGGGCTCTCCGACCGCTACGACAACCTGGACCGGGAGACGTCCTGGTCGGGGACGCCGTACGCCTTCGGCACCATCCCCAACTTCGGCGGGCACACCACGATCGGCGCCAACACCTCGGTGTGGACGGAGCGGTTCGAGGCCTGGCGGACGAAGGCGGGCAGCACGCTGAAGGGCATCGCCTTCCTCCCGGAGGCCACCTCCGCCAATCCGGTGACCTTCACCCTCTTCACCGAACTGGCCTGGAGGGACTCGCCGGTGGACCACGCCGACTGGTTCGCCCGGTACGCGTCCCGCCGCTACGGCGCGGCCGACCCGCACGCGGCGAAGGCGTGGGAGTGGCTGCGGAAGGGCCCGTACGGCACCGCGTCGAACGGCTGGAGCGAGTCCCAGGACAGCCTCTTCACCGCCCGCCCGAGCCTGACCGTGCGGACCTCGGCCTCGTGGGGGCCGAAGGAAATGCGGTACGAGGCGGCGACCGTGGAGCAGGCGCTGGCCGAGCTGCTCCAGGTGGCGCCGGCGGCGCGGTCCACCGACGCGTACCGCTACGACCTGGTCGACATCGCCCGGCAGGCGCTCACCAACCGCAGCCGGGTGCTGCTGCCCCGGATCAAGGCGGCGTTCGAGGCGAAGGACCTGGCCGGCTTCCGGGCGCGGGCGGCGGAGTGGCGGCAGGCGATGAAGCTGCTCGACGAGGTGCTCGCCACCGACCGGCGGTTCCTGCTCGGGCCGTGGCTGGAGGGCGCCCGCGCCTGGGGCCGCTCGGACGCGGAGCGGGCCGCGCTGGAGTTCGACGCCCGCTCGCTCATCACGACGTGGGGCCACCGGGCGGGCAGCGAGGCCGGGCTGCACGACTACGCGAACCGGGAGTGGTCGGGGCTGGTGTCGGACTTCTACGCGCCCCGCTGGTCGACCTACCTGGACTCGCTGGAGACCTCGCTGGTCACCGGGCAGGTGCCCGCCGCGATCGACTGGTTCTCCTGGGAGAACGCCTGGAACCTGCGGCGGGAGTCCTACCCGGTGACCCCGAAGGGCGATCCGGTGGCGCTGGCGACGCGGGTGCGCGACAGCCTGGGCGCCTGAGGGGCGGTCAGGCCGGCGGCTCGGTGCCCACCAGCCACATGGAGAAGAACTGGGCGCCGCCGCCGTAGGCGTGGCCCATGGCCCGGCGGGCGCCGTCCACCTGGTGCTCGCCGGCCTCGCCGCGCACCTGGAGGGCGGCCTCCGCGAAGCGGATCATGCCGGAGGCGCCGATCGGGTTGGTGGAGAGGACGCCTCCGGAGGGGTTGACCGGCAGGTCGCCGTCGAGTTCGGTGACGCCGGCCTCGGTGAGCTTCCACCCCTCGCCCTCGGCGGCGAAGCCGAGGTTCTCCAGCCACATCGGCTCGTACCAGGAGAACGGCACGTACATCTCGACGGCGTCGATCTGCCGGCGCGGGTCGGTGATCCCGGCCTGCCGGTAGACATCGGCGGCGCAGTCGCTGCCCGCCCGGGGCGAGACGAAGTCCTTGCCTGCGAAGAGGGTCGGCTCGCTGCGCATGGCTCCGCCGTGCACCCAGGCGGCGGGGCGGGGCGCGCGGTCGGCACCGGCCCGGTCGGTGAGGACCATGGCGCAGGCGCCGTCGGAGGACGGGCAGGTCTCCGAGTAGCGGATCGGGTCCCACAGCATCGGGGACGCCCGCACCTTCTCCAGGGTGATGTCGTGCTCGTGGAGGTGGGCGTAGGGGTTCTTCAGGGCGTTGCGGCGGTCCTTGTACGCGACGAGGGAGCCGATCGCGTCGGGGGCGCCGGTGCGCCGCATGTAGGCGCGGACGTGCGGGGCGAAGAAGCCGCCGGCGCCGGCGAGGAGCGGCTGCTGGAAGGGCACCGGCAGCGACAGGCCCCACATCGCGTTCGACTCCGACTGCTTCTCGAACGCGAGGGTGAGGACGGTCCGGTGGACGCGGGCGGCGACCAGGTTGGCGGCGACGAGGGCGGTGGAGCCGCCGACGGAGCCGGCCGTGTGGACGCGGAGCATGGGCTTGCCGACGGCGCCGAGGGCGTCGGCGAGGTACAGCTCCGGCATCATGACGCCCTCGAAGAAGTCGGGCGCCTTCCCGATCACGACGGCGTCGATGTCCGCCCAGGTCAGCTCGGCGTCGGCGAGGGCCCGCGCGGCGGCCTCGCGGACCAGCCCGGCGAGGGACACGTCGTGCCGGGCGGCGACGTGCTTGGTCTGGCCGACGCCGACGATCGCGACGGGTTCCTTGCTCATCGGGGGTCTCCTTCCAGGACGGCGACCAGGTTCTGCTGGAGGCAGGGCCCGGAGGTGGCGTGGGCGAGGGCCCGGTCGGAGTCCCCCCGGTGGATGCGGGCGGCGGCCTCGCCGAGGCGCAGGAGTCCGGCGGCCATGACGGGGTTGGCGGCGAGCGCGCCGCCGGACGGATTGATCCGGACGTCCTCGCCGAGGCCGAGCGCCTTGGCCAGGACGACCTCCTGCGAGGTGAAGGGGGCGTGCAGCTCGGCGGTGTCCACGGGCCGTTCGAAGGCTCCGGCGCGCTCGGCGGCGAGCCGGGTGGACGGCGAGTCGGTGAGGTCGCGGACGCCGAGCGAGTGCGCCTCGATGCGGTGGTCCATGCCCCGGATCCAGGCGGGCCGGGCGCACAGCTCGCGGGCGAGGTCGCCTGCGGCGAGGATCACGGCGGCGGCGCCGTCGCCGATGGGCGGGCAGTCGCCGGTGCGCAGCGGCGCCACGACGTGGTCGCCCTGCGGGCGGGCTCCGGTGACCTGGGCGTGGGGGTTGGCGGTGGCGTCGGCGCGGCGGCGGGCCGCGATCTCGGCGAGGGCCGCCTCGTCGGTGTCGCCCGCGTCGACGAGGGCCTGGGCCTGGAGGGCGGCGAGCGCGACGGAGTCCGGCCAGAGCGGGGCGACATAGTACGGGTCGAGCTGGCGGGTCAGCACGTCACGGACGGAGCCGGGCGAGGACTTTCCGTAGGAGTAGACGAGGGCGGTGTCGGCCTCGCCGGTGAGGAGCTTCACCCAGGCCTCGTAGAGGGCCCAGGCGCCGTCCATCTCCACGTGGGACTCCGAGATCGGCGGCCAGGCGCCGACGCCGTCGAGCGCCATGGTGAAGGAGAAGGCGCGTCCGGCGAGGTAGTCGGAGGAGCCGGAGCAGGTGAAGCCGATGTCGGAGGTCTTCAGGCCGGTCCGGCGCAGGACCTCGTGGAGGACGGGCATCACCATCTCGACCTCGGAGAGGTCGTCGGTGCGGCGCCGGTGGTCGCTCTGGGCGAAGGCGACGATGGCCACCTCCCGGCCGGGGGCGCTCATAGCAGCTCCTTGTACGTGTCGTAGTCCGCGTCCGGTTCGCCGGTGGGGCGGTAGTGGTCGGGGTAGCGGCCGTCCTCGCTCCACACCGGTTCGACGCGCAGGCCCATCCGGACCTCGTCGTAGGGGATGCCGCCGATCCGGCCGTGGAGCGCGAGGCCGGCGCCGTCGAGGGCGATGTGGGCGTAGACGTAGGGGACCTCGATGTCGAGGTTCTTCGCTTTGATGTTGACGATGCAGAAGGTGGTGACGGTGCCGCGCGGTCCGACGTCGACCCGGTCGGTGGTGGCGACGCCGCAGGTGGGGCAGGCGCCGCGGGGCGGGACGTACACCTTGGCGCAGGAGGGGCAGCGCTCGCCGACCGTGCGGCGCTCGGAGAGGGCGTGGAGGTAGCGGGTCTGGGCGCGGCCGGGGCTGTAGGTGTAGTCGAGGCGCGCCTCGGCCGTGATGCCGGTGACGGGTTCGTCGAACTCCCCTGTGTGCGGGACAGGTTCGGTGCCCGAAGGCGCTGCCTCGTACGGCTCGAAGCAGGCGATGTCGGTGATGGCGCCGGTGCGGTCGGCGGCCCAGCGGATCCGGACGCGCATGCCGGTGCGGACGGCGTCGGGGCCGGGGGCGTCGAGGGCGTGGAGGAGGGCGGTGTCGGCGCCGTCGAGGCGGACGAGGACCCAGGCGAAGGGGGTGGAGAGCGGCTGGCCACGGCGCGGCTCGGGGTTCCAGGCCCAGGTGGTGACGGTGCCGGTGGCCTCGACCTGGACGAGTTCGCGCAGTTCGGCTGCGGTCTCGGGGTCGTACTCCACCGGCGGGACGAGGATCCGTCCGGCCTCGGTGCGGACGCCGAGGACGGTGCGCTCGCGCAGTCCGGTGAGGAAGGCGGACTGGACGGGGCCGAGGGAGCGGGTGAAGGGGAACTCGACGACGAGGGGCGCGCGGAGGAGTTCGGGTGGCGAGGGGGTGGTCGTCATGGGCGGGCCTTCCTGTGCGGGCGGGTGGGGCGTACGGGGCGCTCGGGCGGCGCGGACGGGGTTCGGGGTGGAGCGCTGGCCACGGGAAGGGGCGGGCGGGACGTCACTCCCGGCGGTAGACCGCCGGCCGCTTCTCCGCGAAGGCCCTCGCCCCCTCCTTCGCGTCGGCCGTGTCGAAGATCGGCCAGCCCCGCTTCAGCTCGGCGGCGAGCCCTTCCGTCTCCGTCATCTCGCCCGCCTCGTAGACGGACGCCTTCACCGCCTCGACGGCCAGCGGGCCGCAGGCGTTGACGCGTTCGGCGAGGTCGAGGGCGGTGTCGAGGGCGGTGCCGTCCGGGACGACGCGCCCGACGAGCCCGATGCGGGCGGCTTCCTCCGCCGTGTAGGGGCGTCCGGTGAGGAGCATTTCGAGGGCGTGGGTGCGCGGGATCTGGCGGGGCAGCCGGACGGTGGAGCCGCCGATCGGGAAGAGGCCGCGCCGGACCTCGAAGAGGCCGAAGGTGGCGGAGGCGCCGGCGACCCGGATGTCGGTGCCCTGGAGGATCTCCGTGCCACCGGCCACGCAGGCGCCCTCGACGGCGGCGATGACGGGCTTGCGGGGGCGGTGGTGGCGGAGCATCGCCTTCCAGTGCAGGTCGGGGTCTGCCTTGAGCCGGTCGCGGTGGGCCTCCCCCGCCATGCCCTGCCCGGCGAGGGCCTTGAGGTCCATCCCGGCGCAGAAGGCGCCGCCCGCTCCGGTGAGGACGATCGAGCGGACGCTGTCGTCGGCGTCCGCCTCGATCCAGCCGTCGTGAAGGCCGACGAGCATCGGCAGTGAGAGGGCGTTCTTCGCCTCGGGACGGTTCAGGGTGAGGACGAGCGTGGCGCCTTCGCGCCGCACGGTGAGGTGTTCGGTGCCGGCCATGGGCATCTCCCGTCTCCAGTTCTGGAACAGGTTGCAGGAGTGGCGGAGGCAGTTCAATAGTTTTCTGACACTCAGTCAGATTCTTTGACGCGCCCCCTTCCCACCTGTGCGCGTCGGTGCTCTGATGACCGCCCGAGTCCGAACGCGCCGGGGTCAGGAGGAACGGTGGAGTACAACCTTGCCGACCTGTTCGAATCGGTCGTGGACGTGGTGCCGGAGCGCGAGGCACTGGTCTACGTCGACCACCCGGGGACGGGCACCGAGCGACGGCTCACCTACGCCGAACTCGACGCAGCCGCCAACCGGTTGGCCCACCACCTGCTCGACGCGGGGGTCCGGCCGGGCGAGCACCTCGGCCTCCACCTGTACAACGGCGTCGAGTACCTCCAGACCGTACTGGCCTGCCTGAAGGCCCGGATCGTGCCCGTCAACGTCAACTACCGCTACGTCGAAGAGGAGTTGGTCTACCTCTACCGGGACGCCGACCTCACCGCCCTGGTGTACGACGCCGAGTTCACGGACCGCGTGGCGGCGGCCCTGCCGCGGACCGAGAAGCTGCGGCACCTCGTGCGGGTGGGGACCCCGCCCGAGGGGGCCGCGGACCTCGACGCCGTACCGCTGGAGGAGGCGGAGACCGCGGCGTCCGCCGCGCGCGGCTTCGCCCCGCGCTCCGGCGACGACCTGTTCATCATCTACACCGGGGGCACCACCGGCATGCCCAAGGGTGTCCTGTGGCGCCAGGAGGACCTCTTCTTCGCCGGCCTCTTCGGCGGCGACCCCTCGGGCGAGCCCGTCAAGCGCCCCGAGGAACTGGCCGAGCGGGTGGCCGCCGGCGGCGCCGGGATCACCTTCTTCCCCGCGCCGCCGCTCATGCACGGCACCTCCACGCTCACCACCTTCATCGCCTTCAACTACGGCCAGCGGGTGGTCCTGCACCGCAAGTACGTGCCCGAGGAGGTGCTGCGGACCCTGGAGAAGGAGAAGGTGTCCAGCATCTCCCTCGTCGGGGACGCCATGCTGCGCCCGCTGGTCGACGCGCTCGCCGGCCCGCTCCGTGACACGGACCTGTCCGCACTGTTCAGCCTCTCCTCCTCCGGCGCGATCATGTCGGAGACCGTACGGGCACAGCTGCGCGAGCTGATGCCGAACGTCCTCCTGCTGAACAACTTCGGCTCCACAGAGTCTGGTTCGAACGGCCGGGCCACCGACGACTCCGGCCCGGAGAGGGGCTTCCGGCTGCACGTCAACGAGCGCACCCAGGTCGTGGACCCGGCCACCCGGGAGCCGGTCGCCGTCGGCGAGATCGGCCGCCTCGCGCAGCGCGGACACGTGCCGCTCGGCTACTACAACGACCCGGCGAAGACGGCCGAGACCTTCTTCGAGCGGGACGGCCTGCGGTGGGTGCTGCTGGGCGACATGGCCACGGTCGACGCGGACGGCGTGGTGACCGTCCTCGGCCGCGGCTCGCAGTGCATCAACACGGGCGGCGAGAAGGTCTACCCGGAGGAGGTCGAGCAGGCCCTCAAGTCGCACCCCGACGTCTACGACGCGCTGGTCGCCGGCGTGCCGGACGCGAAGTGGGGCAACCACGTGGCCGCCGTCGTCCAGCAGCGCGAGGGCACGGACCCCCTCGACCTGGCGGCCGTCCAGGACCACTGCCGGCGCCACCTCGCCGGCTACAAGGTGCCCCGCCAGCTCGTCCTCGCCGACCGCATCCAGCGCTCCCCCAGCGGCAAGGCCGACTACCGCTGGGCGAAGTCGGTGGCGACGGAGGCGGACGCGGCGGGCTTCACGGGCTGAACGACGGAGGCGGACGCGGCGGGTTTCACGGGCTGAACGACGGAGGTCCGCCGCCCGGTGGGGAGGTCATCCGGTGCCGAAACGCCCGGGTCGGGGTGGGCTCGACGTGGCCGTGCCCCAGGACGACGGGCGAGGCCCCGCCCGGTCCGGGGACCCGGGGGGGGGCGAGCTGGAGCCGTCCACGGCGACCGTGCGGAGGGGCCGGGGTACGGTGGGATGATCGCCCACGAGCTGTGAAGGAACCGTTTCCCCATGCCCGACACCCGGGAAGCCGCGCTGCGCGGCGACTGCGCGCAGTGCTTCGGGCTGTGCTGTGTGGCGCTGCCGTTCGCCAGGTCGGCGGACTTCCCCGTGGACAAGTCCGCCGGCGACCCCTGCCGCAACCTCCAGGACGACTTCCGGTGCGGGATCCACGCACGGCTGCGCCCGGGCGGGTTCCAGGGCTGCACGGTGTACGACTGCTTCGGCGCCGGACAGCAGGTCTCCCAGGTGACCTTCGGCGGGGTGTCCTGGCGGGAGGCGCCGGAGACCGCACGGCAGATCTACGAGGTCTTCCCGGTGGTCCGGCAGCTCCACGAACTGCTGCGCTACCTGACCGAGGCCCTGGAGCGGCCCGCCGCGCGCCGGATCCACGGGGAGGTGCGGGCCGCCCTGGCCCGGGTCGAGGGGCTGACCGCGCTGCCCGCCGACGCGTTGGAGAAGCTGGACGTCGCCCCCGTCCGGGCCGAGGTCAACCCGCTCCTGCTGCGGACCAGCGAACTGGTCCGCGCCACGGCCGGCGGCAGGCCGCGCGGACGGCGGGGCGCGGATCTCGTCGGAAAGCGGCTGCGGGGCGCGAGGCTCCGGGGCACCGACCTGCGCGGGGCCCTGCTGATCGCCGCCGACCTCACCGGGGCGGACCTCACCCTCACGGACCTGATCGGCGCCGACCTGCGCGACGCCGACCTTTCCGGCGCCACCCTGACGGACGCCCTCTTCCTCACCCAGCCCCAGCTGAACTCGGCGCGCGGCGACGCCAGGACCGTCCTCCCGGACGGCTTCGAGCGCCCGGCGCACTGGGCGGCCTGAGAGGCGGCCGGGCCGCCGGGAACGAGCCGGATCCCGGGCGCAACCTTTCCCCCTCACCCGTGGTCTGATCATCCGACGGGTCCGCCATGAGGGGACCCCACCCGACCTCTCGCCCCACCGTGCCGCCCCGGAGACCCAGCATGAGCGACACCACCACTCCCACCCCCTCACCCTCACCTTCCCCCGAGGCTCTGAAAGAGCTGCTCGACGCCGAGCAGACGCGGGCGGTCCAGGCGATCACCCCGCCGTGGCCGCACCTCCTGCTGAGCGTGGTGGGCGCCGCGGCCGTGTGGCTCCCCGACGCCGGCACCGCGCGGACCGTGGCGGTGCTGTCGATGGTGGCGCCCAGCGTCTGGATGCTGCTGCGGCACAAGGCACTGGTCCGCGCAGGCACGGTCTACGCGGAGCAGGACCTCGGCGACGGCCCCGACGATCCGGAGCTCACCGCGCGGGTGGCGTCGAAGATGCTCGTGGTCGCCAATGTCGTCGCCGCCGCCGGCCTGGCGGCGGTGGTGCTCCTCGTGCCGCTCAACGTCCTGCGCTTCGTGCTGCCCGCGGTGTGCCTGTGGTACCTCGTCGGCACCGTCCGCCAGTCCCGGGACCGGCGCCGGACCGCCGCGGTCGTCGAGCGGGCCCAGGGCGAGCCCTGGTACCCGGCGTACCGGAAGAGGATCGACGCGCGCCGGGCCGCACTGGGCTGAGACCCCGCCCGGCGGGCCCCGGGACCCTCACCACTCCCTGGTGGCGATCAGCTTCTCGTGGTCCGCGTCGGCGAAGCCGTAGGCGCCCGCCACGAACCGGAAGTCCTCGCCTATCTCCTCCCGCGCCGTGGTCTCGATCTCGCTGCCCGCCGCCTCGAACTCCGCCTCCAGGGCGTTGAACTCCTCCGTCGCCGCGTGCGTGAGGACGTACAGCGCCCGCAGGTCGGCCGGGCGGTCGGTCTCGATGCGCTCGCAGAGCCGGAGCAGGATCTCGCGGCCCTTGTCGACGACGTGGTCGGGGAAGTACCCGTCCTCGTACAGCCCCCGCAGGAACGCGTACTCCCCCACCTTCGCGTTCGTGATCGTCATGCCCGCTCCCTCCCCGGGAAGACCCTGTGCGTGCTGCCTCCTCCCGATGATGCACCGGGGCACCGACAATGCCGCTCGAACCCTCGGACTTCTCAGGCGTGGACGTACGGCGTGGTCGTGGTGAGCGGGACGAAGCCGAGGCGCTGGAGGATGGGGCGGCTGGTGGGGGCCGCGTCGACCTGGACGTAGCGGTGTCCGCGGCTGGCCGCGACGCGGGCGCGGTGGGCGACGAGGGCGCGGTAGAGGCCGCGGCCGCGCCACTCCTCGACGGTGCCGCCGCCCCAGAGTCCGGCGAAGTCGGTGCCCGGGTACAGCTCCAGACGGGCCGCGCTGACGGGTATCCCGCCGGCGAGGGCGACGACGGCGGTGACGGTGCCGGGGTCGGCGGCCATCCGGTCCAGGAGGCGGCGGCCGAGGTCGGAGCTGTCGGTGCCGAAGGCCCGTTCGTGGACCTCGACGACCTGGCGGACGCCCTCGGCGTCGGTGACCTCGCGGAGCTCGACCCCGGCCGGCAGCGGTACCGGCCCGGCCTGTGCGCCCGCCTCGGCGACCATGAGGGTCTCCGGCTCCTCGGGGGTGAAGCCGGCCGCGAGGAGCCGCGTACCGAGGTCGGCGGGCCCGTCGTGGGCGTACAGCTTCCACTCGAAGGGGACGCCCTCCGCGCGGTAGTGGGCGAGCTGTGCGGCGATGGCCGCGTCGGCGGTGTGCTCGTCGAGCCCGGACCAGAGGACGCCGTTCCAGGCGTGGGCGGGGCCGGTCTGGCGGACGACGGCGCCGGAGCGCTCGACGCGGCAGTCCGGCCCGTCGGGGCGCGCCGCCCGCCGCAGCTGCCGGTCGTGCAGGTCGAGGAGGAGGCGATGGTCCCCAGGGGTGTGTGCGTGGTTCATCCGGGCCATTCAAGGGCGGCGCGCAGGGACGGGCAACGCCTTTTCCGCCCGGCACGGGGCCTTCGGGGGAAAGGTGGCGCCGGGACCTTGCCAAACCCCTCCCCGGGAACGTTTTACTGGCCCCCACACGTATCTACCGAATGATCGGTCGCCCGTTTCCACGGGTGGCCGCCGGGCGAGTGCGGAGGAGTGGCGGCGCATGAAGGAACTGCCGGACGGCGGCGAACGGCTCGGGCGGGAGGAGCTGGCGGCGCTCCAGCTGGAGCGGCTGCGGAGCACGCTGCGGCACGTCTACGCGAACGTGGAGTTCCACCGGCGCGCCTTCGACGCCGCGGGGGTCCACCCCGACGACTGCCGCTCCCTGGCCGACCTGGCCCGATTCCCCTTCACCACCAAGGCGGACCTGCGCGATCGCTACCCCTTCGGGATGTTCGCCGTCGACCGGTCCCGGGTCCGCCGCGTGCACGCCTCCAGCGGCACCACCGGCCTGCCCACCGTCGTCGGCTACACCGAGGGCGACCTGGACGTGTGGGCCGATGTAGTCGCCCGCTCGCTGCGCGCGGCCGGCGCCCGCCCCGGCGACCGGGTCCACGTGGCGTACGGATACGGCCTGTTCACCGGCGGCCTCGGTGCGCACTACGGCGCCGAACGCCTGGGCTGCACGGTGATCCCCGCCTCCGGCGGCATGACCGCCCGCCAGGTGCGGCTGATCCAGGACTTCGAGCCCGAGATCATCATGGTGACGCCCAGTTACATGCTGACGCTCCTGGACGAGTTCGAGCGGCAGGGCGTGGACCCGCGCTCGACCTCCCTCAAGGTGGGCGTCTTCGGCGCCGAACCGTGGACGGAGGCGATGCGCGCCGAGATCGAGGAGCGGTTCGCGATCGACGCGGTCGACATATACGGGTTGTCGGAGGTGATGGGCCCGGGCGTGGCCCAGGAGTGCGTCGAGAGCAAGGACGGGCTCCACATCTGGGAGGACCACTTCTACCCGGAGGTCGTGGACCCGGTCACGGGCGAGGTGCTGCCGGACGGCGAGGAGGGCGAGCTGGTCTTCACCTCGCTCACCAAGGAGGCCATGCCGGTGATCCGCTACCGCACGCGGGACCTGACCCGGCTCCTGCCGGGCACCGCGCGGCCCGCGTTCCGGCGGATGGAGAAGGTCACCGGGCGCAGCGACGACATGATCATCCTGCGCGGGGTGAACCTCTTCCCGACCCAGGTCGAGGAGATCGTGCTGCGGACGCCGGCGGTGGCCCCGCACTTCCAGCTGCGGCTGACCCGGGAGGGCAGGCTCGACGCGCTGACGGTACGGGCGGAGGCCCGGGCCGACGCGACGTCCGAGGAGCGCGGGGAGGCGGCGCGGGCGATCGAGCGGGCGGTGAAGGACGGCATCGGCGTCTCGGTCGCGGTCGAGGTGGTGGACCCGGAGACGCTGGAACGCTCGGTGGGCAAACTCAAGCGGATCGTCGACCTGCGGGACCGGTGATCCGAGGGGAGGGCGACACAGTACCCACCTTTTAGTGGGTACTTGTCGCCCCCCGCCCTCCGGGAGAAGGTGGAGACGTCCACGAGGACGGCGCCGCAGGGGCCCGGAGAGAGAGGAGTCAGGAGGCGGCGCGCAGCTCGGCCAGCCGGTCGAGGTGGTCGTGTCCCCAGTCCGAGAGCGGCGCCAGGAGCAGCGAGAGCGCGAGACCGTTCTCGGTCAGCGAGTAGACGGTCTTGGGCGGCACGACCTCGTGCGTCTCGCGGTGCACGAGCCCGTCGGCCTCCATCTCGCGCAGGGCCTGGGTCAGCACCTTCTCGCTGATCCCCGTCACCTTCCGGCGCAGTTCGCCGGGCCGGTGCGGCCCGGATTCGAGCATCCAGAGCAGCGTGGGCTTCCACTTGCCGTCGACCACCGAGATCGCCGCGGCCACGCCGCAGACCGAGTCCTCGTCCAGGCTGATGCGCGCCATCGTCCTTCTCCGTCCCGTCACCCTCGTGCGTCCGAGTGCCGTCCGCGACTGTCCGCCGCGCCCCGGCCCACCCACCCTAATCCGCATTCTCTGCACAGGAGTTCACGCATGTCCGGCAACCAGCCGTCCCCGCAGCAGTCCGACCGGGAGTCGATCCCCCAGCAGCCCGCGATCACCGTACTGGGCCTCGGTCCGATGGGCCGCGCCCTGGCCGGCGCGTTCCTCGCGGCGGGGGTCCGCACCACGGTGTGGAACCGTACACCCGGCCGGGAGGGCGACCTCGCCGAGCGGGGCGCGGTCGTGGCGGCGAGCGCCGCCGAGGCGGTCGCGGCGAGCCCGCTGACCGTCATCTGCCTGGTCAACTACGACGCCACGGACGCGGTGCTGCGCCGGGACCCGGTGGAGGCCGCGCTCAAGGGCCGTACCCTCGTCAACCTCTCCGCCGACATCCCCGAGCGGTCCCGTGACACCGGCCGCTGGGCGCGGGAGCACGGCGTCGCCTACCTCGACGGCGCCATCATGACGCCGGCCGACACGATCGGCTCGGAGCACGGGGTGTTCCTGTTCAGCGGCCCCGCCGCGCTGTACGAGGAGCACCGGGCGGTGCTCGACGGGCTCGGCGGCACGCACACGCACCTCGGTGAGGAGATCTCGCGGGCCGCCGCCTACGACATCGCGCTGCTGGACGTCTTCTGGACGTCGATGGCCGGGTACTGGCACGCGCTGGCACTCGCGGAGGCGGAGGGCGTCGAGCCGCTCGAACTGGCGCCGTTCGCGGCGGGGATCGCGCAGATCCTGCCGGCGCTCTTCGGGGAGCTCGCCGCCGACGTGCAGCACGGCGGCGACGCCTCCGGCGCGATCAACCCGCTGAGCTCCGCGGTGTCGACGATGGCGCACGTCGTGCACGCCGCCGAGGCGCACGGCATCGACTCGGGTGTGATGCGCGCGGCCGAGGGGCTGGCCCGCCGCACCGTGGCGCTCGGCCACGGCGCGGCCGGTCCCGCCCGGATCCTGGACGTCATGCGCGGACCCCGGCCCGCGGCTCAGGCGTAGCGGTCGCGGAGGTCCCGCTTGAGGATCTTGCCGCTGGCGTTGCGGGGCAGGGCGTCGGTGAAGACGATCCGCTTGGGCGCCTTGAAGGAGGAGAGGCGGTCGCGGGCGTGGGCGAGGAGTTCCGCCTCGGTGACCTCGCCGCGCGGGACGACCACGGCCGTGACCGCCTCGATCCAGCGCGCGTCGGGCAGGCCGATGACGGCCGTCTCTGCGACCGCCGGATGGGTGTAGAGGGCGTCCTCGACCTGGCGGGAGGCGACGAGCACGCCGCCGGAGTTGATGACGTCCTTCACCCGGTCGACGATCGTCAGATAGCCGGCGGCGTCGCGGACGGCGAGGTCGCCCGAGCGGAACCAGCCGTCGCGGAAGGCGGCGGCGGTCTCCTCGGGCTTGGCCCAGTACCCCTCGCAGAGCTGCGGGGACCGGTACACGATCTCCCCGGGAGTGCCGTCGGGGACGTCCTTGCCGTCCTCGTCGACGACCCTCGCCTCGACGTGCCGGACGGTCCGGCCGCAGGAGTCCATCCGGCCGTCGTGCTCGTGGGGGCCGAGGACGGTGGCGAGCGGGCCGATCTCGGACTGGCCGAAGCAGTTGTAGAAGGCGAGGCCGGGCAGGTGGCCGCGCAGCCGCTCCAGGACCGGCACGGGCATGATCGAGGCGCCGTAGTACGCCTTGCGCAGCGCGGACAGGTCCCGCCCCGCGAAGCCGGGGTGCTCGGCCAGGGCGATCCACACGGTCGGCGGTGCGAAGAAGCTGTCCGCGCGTCCCTCCTCCACGAGCCCGAACAGGGCCTCGGGGTCGGGTCCTTCGAGGAGCGTGCTCTCGGCGCCGACGGCCAGGTACGGCAGCAGGAAGACGTGGGTCTGGGCGGAGTGGTACAGCGGCAGCGCGTGCACCGGCCGGTCGTCCTCGCTCAGGCCGAGTGCCTCGATGGCGCTGGCGTACTCGTGCACGAGCGCGCGGTGGGTCATCATCGCGCCCTTGGGCAGCGCGGTGGTGCCCGAGGTGTAGAGCAGCTGCACGAGGTCGCGGGGATCGCTGTCGGAGTCGTACGGCTCCGATTCCGCGAGCGCGTCGAGGAGCGAGCCCGGCGCGTCCCGCAGGGCCCGGACCGGTACGCCGGAGGGGATCCGGTCGGCGAGCCCGGGATCGGCGAGGACGAGGGAACTGCCCGACTGGTCCAGGAGATAGCCGAGGTCGTCGCCGGTGAGGTGGTGGTTGACCGGCACGTGGACGAGACCGGCGCGGGCGCAGGCGAGGAAGGCGATCAGGTAGGCGTCGGAGTTGTGGCCGTAGGTGGCGACCCGGGCGCCCGGCACGAGTCCCGGCTCGCGGCGCAGCACGGCCGCGGCGGTGGAGACGGCGGCGTCGAGTTCGGCGTAGGTCCAGGCGCGGTCCGCGTACCGCAGGGCGGTCCGGCCGGGGACGCGTTCGGCGCTCGCGCGCAGCACGCCGTCGACGGTCCGGTGGAGGAGTCCTCGTTCCATGGCTGGATCCTCGGCGCGGTGGTGCGGCGGGTCAAGTACCCGTCCGCGTCCGCGCACCCCGTCGCCTCGGATACCGAACGGGATGTTGACAAGTCAGGCGCGTGCTGTCTCCATGGGCCGACAAGCTCTGTCTGCTTGTTCGTTGGGAGGCATCGTGCCTGTCCGCACCCTCTTCCCCCACCGTTCCCCAGGGCGGCTCGCCCTGGTCGCCGTCTCTTTCGCCGCCGTCACCGCGGCCCTGCTTCCGGCCTCCGCCTCGGCCGGCTCCGCGCAGCCGGTTCGGGAGCACCGGCCGTCCGACCGGGGACTTGGCGCCGTCGTCCGGTACACCGAGTACGGCATCCCGCACATCCTGGCCGGGGATCACGCGGGCCTGGGCTTCGGCACCGGCTGGGCTCAGGCCGCCGACCAGGTGTGCGTGCTCGCCGACGGCTTCGTGACCGTGAACGGCGAGCGCTCCCGGTACTTCGGCGCCTCCGGCGCCCCGGACGGCTCGCTGTCCTCCGCCGGCTCGAACCTCTCCAGCGACCTGTACTTCCGGGGCGTCAGGGACGCCGGCACCGTCGAGGCCCTGCTGCGCACCCCGGCCCCGGCGGGGCCGAGCCGCGATGTGAAGGAGCTGATGCGGGGGTGGGCGGCCGGCTACAACGCCTGGCTGCGGAAGAACCGGATCACCGACCCGTCCTGCGCGGGCGCCGGCTGGGTCCGGCCGGTGACGGCCCTCGACGTGGCGCGGCGCGGTTTCGCCATCGCCGTCCTCGGCGGGCAGGGGCGCGCGGTCGACGGCATCACGGCGGCCCGCCCGCCGGCCGCGGCCCCCACCGGGGCGCGGGAGCCCGGGCCCGCCCCCGAGCAGGCGGCACGGGCCGCGCGGGCCCTGTTCGCCGAGGCCGGGGCCACGATGGGATCCAACGTGGTGGCCTTCTCCGGCGCGACCACGGCGAACGGACGCGGACTGCTCCTAGGCAACCCGCACTACCCGTGGCACGGCGGCCGCCGCTTCTGGCAGTCGCAGCAGACGATCCCCGGCGAACTGAACGTCTCCGGCGCCTCGCTGCTCGGGATGCCCGTCGTGAGCATCGGCTTCAACGAGAGGGTCGCCTGGAGCCACACGGTGGCCACCGGCGTGCCGTTGAACCTGCACGAGCTGACGCTGGTGCCGGGCGATCCGACCGCGTATCTGGTGGACGGGGAGCCGGAGCGGATGACCGCGCGGACGGTGACGGTGACGGACCGGGACGGCGCACCCGTGACCCGTACCCAGTGGTGGACCCGGTACGGACCGGTGACGAGCGGGCTCGGCGCGAGCCTGCCGCTGCCGTGGACGGCGAGCACGGCGTACGCACTGAACGACCCCAACACGGGCAACCTGCGCGGCTCGGACACGGCGCTCGGTCTCGCGCGGGCCCGTTCGACGCGTGACGTCGCCGAGGCCCTGCGCCGCACCCAGGGGCTCCCGTGGGTGAACACGGTCGCCGCCGACTCCGCAGGGCACACCCTCTTCAGCCAGTCGCAGGTGGTGCCCCGGATCACCGCCGAGCTCGCGGAGCGGTGCTCCACGCCGCTCGGGCGGGTCGTCCATCCCGCGTCGGGCCTGGCCGTCCTCGACGGCTCGCGGACGGCGTGCGCGCTCGGCTCGGACCCGGACGCGCTCCAGCCGGGGACCTTCGGACCGTCCCGGATGCCGGTCCTGGAGGACGCCCCGTACGCGGCGAACTCCAACGACAGCGCCTGGCTGACCAACGCGGACCGGCCGCTGACCGGGTACGAGCGGGTCTTCGGGAACATCCGGACGCAGCGCTCGCTGCGGACCCGGGGCGGCATCGAGGACGTGGCGGCGATGGCCGCGCGGGGACGCCTGACGGTGGCGGATCTCCAGCGGCAGCAGTTCGCCGACAGGGTTCCGGCCGCCGCTCTCGCCGGGGCGGACGTGGTCGCCGCCTGCCCGGCGGTCCTGCCGGCGGAGCCGGAGGCGTGCCGGGTGCTCGGCACCTGGGACGGGACGATGGACTCGGCCAGCCGGGGCGCGCTGCTCTTCGACCGGTTCTGGCGGAGGTTCACCGCGGCGGTGCCGGTCGCGCGGCAGTGGAAGGTGCCGTTCTCGGCGGCGGACCCGGTCCGCACCCCGCATTCCCTCGACACGGGCTCGGCGGGATTCGCGAAGGCGCTGGCGGACGCGGTGGCGGAGCTCCGGACGGCGGGCATCCCGCTGGACGCGCCGCTGCGCGACCACCAGTTCGTGGTGCGGGGCGGGGAGCGGATCCCGGTGAGCGGCGGGACGGAGTCGCTGGGCGTCTGGAACAAGACGGAAGGCGTGTGGGAGCCGGCGGCCGGCGGCTACGTGGAGGTCGCGCTCGGCACGAGCCATGTGCAGGCGGTCGGCTGGGACGGCGGGCGCTGCCCGGTGGCGCGCACCCTGCTCGCGTACTCCCAGTCCTCGAACCCCGCCTCGCCGCACCTCGGCGACCAGACGAAGCTGTACGCGGGCGAGCGCTGGGTCGCCTCCCGGTTCTGCGAGAGGGACATCCTGCGCTCGCCCGCGCTGCGGGTCGTGCTCGTCAGGGAGTGAGGGACCGGGTCAGGGAGTGAGGGACCGGGTCAGGGGCTGAAGGACAGGAAGACGAAGGCGGCGAAGATCGCGAGATGGACGCCGCCCTGGAGGAGGGTGGCCCGGCCGGGCACCACGGTCAGGGCGCTGACCACGCCGGTGAGGGCGAGAAGGACCATGTGGAGCGGGCCCAGGCCGAGGACCAGGGGCCCGGACAGCCAGATGGACGCGAGTGCGATCGCCGGGATGGTGAGGCCGATGCTGGCGATCGCGGAGCCGTAGGCGAGGTTGAGGCTGGTCTGGACGCGGTTGCGGCGGGCGGCGCGCACGGCGGCGAGCGTCTCGGGCAGCAGGACCATCAGGGCGATGATGACACCGACGACCGCCTTGGGCAGGCCGGCGGACTGGACGCCGTCCTCGATGGTCGGGGAGATCACCTTGGCGTTGCCGACGACGGCGACGAGGGCGACGAGGAGCAGACCGAGGCTGAACCAGGTGACGGCCTTGGTCGGCGGGTCGGCGTGGTCGTCCTCGGCGCAGTCCTTGCCCTCGGGGGTGACGGGGAGGAAGTAGTCGCGGTGCCGGACGGTCTGGACGGCGACGAAGACGGCGTAGAGGGCGAGGGAGGCGATGGCGGCGAAGATGAGCTGGGCGCCGGAGAACTCGGGGCCCGGGTGGCTCGTGGTGAAGGTCGGCAGGACGAGGGTCATCGTCGCGAGGGTGCAGACGGTGGCGAGCGCGCCGCCGGAGCCCTCGGCGTTGAAGACGGCGACCCGGTTTCTCAGGGCGCCGACGAGGAGCGCGAGGCCGACGATGCCGTTGCAGGTGATCATGACGGCGGCGAAGACGGTGTCGCGCGCGTAGGTCGCGGTCTTCTCACCGCCTCCGGCCATGAGGCTGACGATGAGTCCGACCTCGATGACGGTGACGGCGACGGCGAGGACGAGCGAGCCGAAGGGTTCTCCCACGCGGTGGGCGATGACCTCCGCGTGGTGGACGGCGGCGAGGACCGCGGCGAAGAGGCAGAGCGCCACGAGGCCCACGGCGAGACCCGGTAGCTCCCGCCCCCAGGCGAAGACCAGCGCAAGCAGGGCCACCACCGGCCCCCACGTGGTCCACTCCCGGGTCAACGCCTTGGTGCTCGAACTCATCATCTTCTTCCTGCCCTAGGGGACCGCGACTCCCGCGCGAGGACGGCCGCGGCCCGTTTCCGTCATTCTTCTGCGTCGGCCAGACCGTGCTCGTACGCCGCGAGGGTGTCGATGAACATCCGCCGTTCGGCCGGACCCAGCGGCGCGAGGGCCGCTCTCCAGGCACCGGCGCTGCGGCCGAGCCAGCCGTCGATGGACCCTCTCCGCTCCTCCGCGATCGACACGATCTTGCGTCGGCGGTCGGCGGGGTCCTCGTGACGCTCCAGAACCCCCTTCTTCGCGAGGTCCCCCACCATCAGGCTGACGGTGGTGGGCGCGACGCCGAGCCGGGCGGCCAGTTCGTTCACGCTCTGGGGGCCGTCGAAGAGGAGGTACGCGAGCAGGGAGAGGTGACGGGGCGCCAGCGTCAGCGACGCCAGCTCCTCCGGCACCTTGATGCGCTTGACGCGCCCCACCATCCGGGGCATGAGCAGCAGCAGCGTACGGACGGCGTCATCGACGTCCGGTCCGGCGGCCCCGCTCCCCTCGCGCTCGGTTGACACCCTGCACCCTCCGATTTAGCTTTGCTTTCAAAGCAAATAGATCTGTCGTGATCGATGCTACCGGAGGGCACAGCCATGTCCGCGTTCCAAGCACAGGTCATCCAGGAGTTCCGGGACAACGGCGGCCGCGTGGGCGGCATGTTCGAGGGGGCTGACCTCCTCCTGCTCACCACCCGGGGCGCCCGCAGCGGCCGGCAGCACACCACCCCGGTCGTGTACGTACGCGACGGGGCCCGGCTACTGGTGTTCGCGTCGAACGGCGGCGCGCCCCGCCATCCCGCCTGGTACCACAACGTGTGCGCCGAGCCGCGCGTGACCGTCGAGATCGGCACCCCGGAGGGGACGGTCGACCGCTTCGAGGCGGAGGCGACGGCGACCGAGGGCGCCGAGCGGGACCGCCTCTACGCCGAACAGGCCCGCCGCGACCCGGCGTTCGGCGCGTACCAGGCGGGCGTCGAGCGGCTGATCCCGGTCGTCGCCCTGCGCCGGTCCACCGGGCTCGCGGACCCGTCCCGGCGCGCGGCGATCGCCGCGCATCTGGTGGAGGTGCACGACGGCCTCCGCGCCGAGCTGGCCGCCCTCCGCGAGGGCCTGGCGGCACCCGGGCGCCGGCTCGGGCCCGGCCTGGCCCGCCACTGCCTGGCGTTCTGCACGGCTCTGCACACCCATCACACGGCCGAGGACGGAGTCTTCGACCAGGTGCGGGAACGGTTCCCGCACCTGGCCGAGGACCTGGACCGGATGCGGGAGGAGCACCGCGCGGTGGCCCGCGCGGTCACCGAGCTGGAGGCACTGCTCGCCTCGGGCGCCGCCCCGGAGGCGCTGCGCCCCGACGTCGAGCGCCTGGCGGCGGAGCTGGAGGCGCACTTCGCCCACGAGGAGGCCCGGCTGCTGCCGACCCTGACGGGCGGGGAGGCGGGGGCTCCGTGACCGGGCGGGGAGGCGGGGGCTCCGTGACCGGGCGGGGAGGCGGGGGCTCCGTGACCGGGCGGGGAGGCGGGGGCTCCTTGACCGGGCGGGGAGGCGGGGGCTCCGTGACCCGCTCGGCGCGGCTCGCGCCGGAGGCTGGGGCTCCTCCACGCGCGCGGGTCGCGGCAAGCGCGCGTACACGCCTCCCGGGCGAGGGTCGCTCAGGTCGGGCGTGACCCTCGCCCGGCGCGGCTCGCGCCGGAGGCTGGGGCTCTTCCGCCGGTGCGGCCGTGTCGAAGGCCGGGGACCGTCCGCCGGCGTGGCCGCGTCGACCGGCGGTGCCCTCTCACACCGGGCGCGCGTGGCCCTCCCAGTACGGGTCGCGCAGACGGCGCTTGTAGAGCTTGCCGTTGGGGTCGCGAGGCATGACGGGGATGAAGTCGAGGGACTTCGGACGCTTGAAGCCCGCCAGGTGGTCGGCGCAGTGCGCCAGGATCTCCTCGGCGAGCGCCGGCCCCTCCTCGTACCCCTCGGCGGTCTCCACAACCGCCTTCACCTCCTCGCCCCAGTCGGCGTGCGGGACGCCGAAGGCGGCCGCGTCCGCGACGGCGGGATGGGCGAGGAGCGCCGCCTCGACCTCGGCGGGGTAGATGTTGACCCCGCCCGAGATGATCATGTCGATCTTGCGGTCGCGGAGGTAGAGGTAGCCGTCCTCGTCGAGATAGCCGAGGTCGCCGACGGTGAAGAAGTCGCCGACGCGGGCCGCGGCCGTCTTCGCCTCGTCCTTGTGGTACCGGAAACCGCCCGTGTTCATCTTCAGGTAGACCGTGCCGAGTTCCCCGGGCGGCAGCCGGTTCCCGTCGTCGTCCAGGACGGCGAGCTCGCTGATCGGCCAGGCCCGGCCGACGGTCCCGGGCTTCTTCAGCCACTCCTCCGCCGTCGCGAACGCCCCGCCGCCCTCGCTGGCCGCGTAGTACTCCTCCACGCACCCGCCCCACCAGGCGATCATCGCCCGCTTGACGTGCTCGGGGCAGGGCGCGGCGCCGTGGATGGCGTGCCGCATCGAGCTCACGTCGTACCGCTCGCGGACCTCCTCCGGGAGGGCGAGGAGCCGGTGGAACTGGGTGGGGACCATATGGGTGTGGGTGCAGGCGTACGCCTCGATGAGCCGCAGCATCTCCTCCGGCGCCCACTTGTCCATGAGGACCAGCGGGTGCCCGATGTGCAGCGCCGCCGCCGCGAACTGGAGGACCGCCGTGTGGTACAGCGGCGAGCAGACCAGATGCACGTGGGCGTCGAAGGGACGGATGCCGAAGATGCCGAGGAAGCCGCCGAGATGGGACTCCTCCGGGAGGCGGCCGGGCAGCGGCCGGCGGATGCCCCGGGGGCGGCCGGTGGTGCCCGAGGTGTAGTTCATGACCCAGCCGAGGGTCCGCTCGCCGGGCGCCGCGTCCGGCTGTCCGTCGAGGAGTTCGGCGTACGGGCGGAAGCCCGGCACCGTCCCGACCGCGTACCGGTGACTGGCCGCGAGCCCCGCCCCGTCGGCGGCTGCCTGCGCCGCTTCGGCGAAGCGCTCGTGCGCGATCAGCACCTTGGCACCGGAGTCGGCGACGATCCAGGCAATCTCCGCGCCCACGAAGTGGTGGTTGACCGGGACCAGGTAGAAACCGGCCTGGGTGGCGGCGAGATGGGCGGTGAAGAACTCGACGCCGTTCGGCAGGACGACGGCGAAGGCGTCGCCGCGCTCCAGGCCCGCCGCACGCAGCCCGTGCACCATCCTGTTCGCGGCGGCGAGCAGCCGTCCGGCCGACCACTCCTCGCCGTCCGGCGCCACGAGCACCGTACGCTCCGGCTCCGCGGCGGCCTGGGCCCAGAAGCCGTTGGGTGCGCCCTCGCTCATGACTGACTCCTTCCGGCGATCCGGTTGATCCGGTCGACGGCCTTCTCGAAGCCCCGGGTCAGCTCGTCGACGACCTGCTGGACGCCGCGCTCGGAGTTCATCCGGCCGACGATCTGCCCGACCGGGGTGCCGAGCAGCGGGTCGACCTCGTACTTCTGGATCCGCGACACGGCCTCCGCGACCAGCAGTCCCTGGAGCGGCATGGGCAGCGGACCGGGCCCCGCCGGGTCCTCCCACGCGTCCGTCCATTCGGTACGGAGCTGGCGCGCCGGTTTTCCGGTCAGCGCGCGGGACCGGACGGTGTCGCCGGAGCCGGCCGCGAGCAGCTTCTCGGTGAGGGCGCGCGAGTGGAGCTCCGCCTCGGTGGTGGTGAGCCAGAGCGAGCCGAGCCACACGCCCTGGGCGCCGAGCGCGAGCCCGGCGGCGATCTGCTCGCCGCTGCCGATGCCGCCGGCGGCGAGCACGGGGAGCGGCGAGACGGCGTCGACGACCTCCGGGGTGAGCACCATGGAGGCGATCTCACCGGTGTGGCCGCCGGCCTCGTACCCCTGGGCCACGACGATGTCGATGCCCGCCTCGGCGTGGCGGCGGGCGTGCCGAGCGCTGCCGGCGAGCGCGGCCACGAGCACGTCGTGCTCGTGCGCGCGGGCGACGACGTCCGGTGGTGGCGACCCGAGGGCGTTGGCGAGGAGTCTGATGGGGTAGTCGAAGGCCACGTCGAGCTGGCCGCGCGCGACCTCCTCCATCCAGCCGGTGATCCGCCAGCCCGACGCCTCGCCCTCGGCGAGCTCGGGCACGCCGTGCTTGGCGAGGACCGACCGGACGTACTCCCTATGGCCGACGGGGATCATGGCCTCGACCTCGACCTCGGTGACGCCCTCGACCTTCTTGGCGGGCATCACGACGTCGAGCCCGTAGGGGCGCCCGTCGGTGTGCTCCTGCATCCAGTCGAGGTCGCGTGCGAGGTCGTCCGGGGCGGTGTAGCGGACCGCGCCCAGGACCCCGAAACAGCCGGCCCGGCTGAGGGCGGCGGCGACCGCGGGGAAGGGCGTGAAGCCGAAGATGGCGTGCTCGATCCCCAGTGTGCGACTCAGCTCCGTCTCCATGGGCGGCAGGATGCCGCAGCGGGGCGGTGGAGGGAAGAGGTTTTCTGATGCATCGTCAGATTCTTTCGGACGGGCGGCGGAGGGTTCGGTCGGGGAGAGATCCGGGTTCCCCGCCTCGGACTGGGCAGGCCCCGCAAGAAGCCCGCCGGCGTCGCGGCCGACAAGGCCTGCAGCAACGGTCACTGCCGTCAGTACCTGCGACAGCGCGGCATCCGGCTCACGATCCCGGAGAAGGCCGACAGCCAGGCCGCCCGCCGGCACAAAGGATCACGAGGCGGACGGCCACCGGGCTTCGGCGAGGAGCGGCACAGGAAGCGCATCACTGTCGAGCGGGCCATCGATAAGCTGAAGAATTCCCGGGGCGTCGCCACCCGCGACAAGCGCGGCTACGTCTTCCTTGCAAGGGTCACTGCGGCGGCCCTGGTCGTCTGGTTGCGGTCATGAATCGACGTGCCGGCCTTCCGTCCCTGACATGATCGGCTCGGGGTCGAACGGCCAGCGATGGCCGGAATCATGCAACTTGCTCAACGCCAAGTGGTCGTTGGCCACCAGCACCTGGGCCAGCCGGGCTGCTGCGGCGACTACAGCAGACCAGCCGGGCGAGTCCAGGTATGTCTCGTCCCGAGCCGCGGCGCCGACCGAATCCTGTACCGCGCCGTAGGCAGCACCGAGACGCGCCATCAGCTCGACTTCCTCCTCGCTGCGAAGGCACTGCCCAAGCCAGGGCCGAGGATTGTTCGCATCACAGAAGTCGTCGAAGAGCACGTGGACGGTGTAGTCGAGGTCCTCGAACTGATCCGGATCGAGCCACACCTCTCGCTGCCATGTCGGGCTGGCCAACGCCACGACCGCAGGTACGACATGGAGGCGGTAATGAGGCAGAACAATGCCGTGATCAATCACGCGCCAAGGGTACGCATCCGATGATCGGCCGGACAGCTCCTAGTAGTGCTTTGTTAGGTGGTGTCGTAGGGCTGCCATGGGACGGTCTGTCGGCAGGTGGGGCAGGTGCCGGTCCAGGTGGCGATGAGGTGTTG
>NZ_JBIBWV010000002.1:580906-683895 GCF_043081625.1 Streptomyces sp. NPDC014861 | reverse complement strand
CCCTCCGCAACACCGACGGCAAGGACGCCCCCCTCACCATCCGCGCCACCACCTCCTACGGCGACATCACCGCCCACTCCCACTGACCCGCACGCGTTGTCGGTGGGCCCTGCCACGATGAGGGACACCGGAACGACACGAGCGTGAAAGGGCGTACGCGCCATGGGGACCTGGGACATCGGGCCGTTCGACAACGACACCGCCGCCGACTTCTCGTACCGGGTGGATTCGGCACCCGAGGGGAAGAAGGCGGAGGTGCTGCTCACGGCCTTCCGCGAGGTGACGGGGACCGGGGAGGAGTACCTGGACGCGGACCTGTCGATGGAGGCGATCGCGTCCGCCGCACTGGTGGCGGCGCAGTGCCCGGGCGGGGAGCCGGTGACGACCTCGTACGGGCCGAAGGAGCCGCTGGGGGTGCTGCCGGCGGAGCTGCGGACGGAGGCGGTGGCCGCGCTCGACCGGGTCGTCGCCGAGCCGTCCGAACTGCTGGAGCTGTGGGAGGAGTCGGACGGCGAGGAGTGGAAGGCGGGGGTACGGGCGCTGCGGGGCGTCCTCGCGGGGGCCTGACGCCGTCGCCGCCGCCTACAGTGGGCTCCGTCGTGAGAACGGGGGTTCGATGGAAACGCCGACGTGGGGGCTCGTCATGGAGACGACCGTGGGCATGGGGGAACGCAAGCACACGGAGGCGAGCGTGCTCGCGCACGTCACCGGGTCGCGCGAGGAGGCCCTCGCGGAGCTGGAGCGACGGGCGCGGAACCATACGCCCGCCCACCCGCTGAGTCACCGGCGGCGCCGGCTGCTCCGGCAGGACGACGGGTTCCTGCTCGTCGTCGACGGGGCGTGGCAGTCCTACGTCACCCGGTTCACGGTGGCGGAGCTGCTGGAGGACTCCGCGGCGCCCGTCCGTCGGGAGGAGCCCCGGCCGGAACGGCGGCCCGAGCCCGTACCCGCCGAGCCCTCCCCTCCCCCGGTCGAACGGGACGCGGACGGGGTGCCGGTCCGGCCCTCGTGGCTGGGCCGCGACGACCTGCGGTGAGCGAGGGCGCCACCCCGCGCGGGCGGGAGATCGGGCCCGGGCGGGGGCACTTGGACTTCCGTGCGGGTTCTTGGATCCTCGGCCGCAGACACGGCTCCGGGGCCGGCCGGGGCGCGATCATGGCGGCATGACGACGACCGAACCCGCCCTCCCGCTCGCCCTGGCATGGGTGACCGCCCCCGCCTCCTGGTCCCTCGGCGGTGACGGCGTCCTGACCGTCACCGCCGCGCCGCGCACCGATCTGTTCACCGACCCGCTCGACGGCACCCGCCGGCAGGACGCGGCGCTCGCGCTGACCGCGCCGCCGGACGGGGACTGGCAGTGGTCGGCCCGGGTCCGGGCCGGACTGCGGGACGCCTGGGACGCCGGCGCGCTCGTCGTCCACGCCGACGACGACCACTGGGCGAAGCTCACCGTCGAGCAGGCGCCCGACGGCACCGCGGGCGTCTTCTCCGTCGTGACCCGCGGCCGCTCCGACGACGCCGTCGGCGCGCCCGTCACCACGGACGCGCTGTGGCTGCGGATCAGCCGGACCGGCGAGCGGTACGCCTTCCACTCCTCCGAGGACGGCGGGACATGGCGCCTGGTACGGCAGTTCACCCTCGGCACCCCGGGACCCGTACGGGTCGGGATCGGGGCGCAGTCGCCCGTCGGGGAGGGGTGCCGGGCCGACTTCGACGCCCTCCGCCTCACCCCGACGCCCCTTGCGCACCTGTTCGACGGACGGTGAGCCGCGCGGCGGCTACGCTCCCGCCATGGCGAGCATCGGAGCATGGCGCGCGGAGGCCGTCGACCACCGCCGGGAGGAGGGCAGGCCCCCGTACGAGCAGGCCCGCCCTCCCGGCGAACCCCTGGCCCGGCGCGGCGAGTTCGCCGTCCACGGCGCGAAGGGCGAGATCCGGGCGACCGGTGCCGACGGCCGCACCCTGTGGACCCACGCCCTGGCCGGCCGCCCCAACGCCGCCCACATCTCGGGCGGCCGGGTCCTCGTGACCACCGACTCCCTGGAGTACACCCCCTGGGGCTTCCTCGGCCCGGCGTACCTCCTCGACCTGGCGGACGGCCGCAGGGTCGCCGAGCTGCGCGGCGAGCGGGGGGCCGCCCGGAGCGGCGGCCGGTTCCTGCTGGGCCTGGAGGGCTACGGCGTCTTCGAGACCCGCGAGTACGACCGCGACGGCGCCGAGACGGACCGCTGGACCTCGTACGGCCACTACGTCGTCGGCAGCGGCGTCCGCGTCGTGGAGGCGGACCGGCGGATCCCCACCCGGGCCCGGGTCGTACGGCTCCTGCCCGGCGGCGCCGTCTCCCCGGGCCCCCGCCTGAACGACCCCCAGCCGCCGAAACCGGTCGTCCTCCCCGACGGCACCCTCCTCGTCCTGGACGGGGGCGTGATCCGCGCGGTGGACCGGGACCTCGGCGCGACCGTCCTGGCCGAGCTGCGGACCCCCGCCGACTCCCGGACCGTACGGGCCCTGCGGCGCGACGGCGACGTGCTGCTCGCGATCGTCGCGGAACCGCACCCCGCCGACCCGGTCCGCTACACCGTCGACACCTGGACCTTCCGCCTCCTCGGCGGCTGACGCGCCCCACGACCGCGCCCCTCGACCGTGCCCCGCCCGGCGGGTAGGGCACGATGGGCGCCCGTACCGACGTACTACTCGCCAGTAGGAGACCGCCATGTCCGAGCCCAGTGCCGAGATCCTCGCCGCCTTCGAGGCCGCGAAGGGGTTCATGCCCGTCGGGGAGGGGCTGGCCCTGTACGCGGCGGCGGAGGAGGCGGGGAAGCTGGGGCTGCCGCTCCTGGAGGTGGGCACGTACTGCGGGCGGTCGACGATCCTGCTGGCGGACGCGGCGCGGGCGGCGGGGACGGTCGCGGTGACGGTGGACCACCACCGGGGCAGCGATGAGCAGCAGCCGGGGTGGGAGTACCACGACCCGACGGTGGTGGACCCGGAGGTGGGCGTGATGGACACGCTGCCGACCTTCCGGCGGACGCTGCGGAAGGCGGGTCTGGAGGAGCACGTGATCGCGGTGGTGGGCCGGAGCCCGCAGGTCGCGAGGGTGTGGGGCGGGGAGCTGGGGCTCGTCTTCATCGACGGCGGGCACACGGACGAGCACGCGACGAACGACTTCGAGGGCTGGGCCCCCCGGGTCGCCCCCGGGGGCCTGCTGGTGATCCACGACGTGTTCCCGGACCCGGCGGACGGCGGCCAGGCGCCGTACCGGATCTATCTGCGCGCGCTGGAGTCCGGGGACTTCGAGGAGGTCTCGGTGACGGAGTCGCTGCGGGTGCTGCGCCGGACCGCCTGACGCCTCAGGCGGTCACTTGCGCCAGAAGAGGTGGTGGGTGACCCCGCTGGGGCTGGGGACGACGTCCAGGTGGAAGCGGTCGGTGAGCTCCTCGGGCGAGTCCCAGAGCCTGAGGCCGGTGCCGGCCTCCACCGGGGAGACGGCGACGTGGAGGGTGTCGACGAGGTCGGCGTCCAGGAACGCGCGGACCGTCGTCACCCCGCCGCCGAGCCGGACGTCCTTCCCCTCCGCCGCCTCCCTGGCGCGGGCCAGGGCGGTCGCCGGGTCGGCGTCGAGGAAGTGGAAGGTGGTGTCGGAGAGCGTGAAGGAGGGGCGCTCGTGGTGGGTGAGGACGAAGACCGGGGTGTGGAAGGGCGGCTCCTCGCCCCACCAGCCCTTCCACTCCTCGTCGGCCCACGGGCCGCGCTGGGGGCCGAACTTGTTGCGCCCCATGATCTCGGCGCCGATGCCGTGGTGGAAGTCCCGGACGAGGTGGTCGTCCAGGCCCCGGCTGCCGCCGGGGTCGGTCCGGTTCGGCCAGCTGGCGGTCGCCCCGGCCCAGCCGAAGAGCCGGCCCGGGTCGAGGTGGCCGAAGGGCCGTTCCAGGGTCTGGTCCTCGCCCGCGGCGACGCCGTCGGCGGTGACGTTGAAGTTCTGCACCTTCAGGAGCTGGGGCCGGTGGCCGGCGGTCATGGGATGCCTCCTCGCGCGTGTGTTTCCGAGGTCATGACTGCCCGGGCGGCGGGAACTCATCGCGGGAGAGCGCGTACGCTACCCAAAGGGGTGCGACTGTAGTACTACGAATGGAGTGGCCTTCATGGCGAGGCGGAACGACGAGCGGCGCGCCGCGCTGGTGGACGCCGCGATCGAGGTGCTGGCGCGGGAAGGGGCCCGGGGGCTGACCTTCCGGGCGGTGGACACGGAGGCCGGGGTGCCGACGGGGACCGCGTCCAACTACTTCGCCAACCGGGACGACCTGCTCACCCAGGCCGGCGCCCGGGTGTACGAGCGGCTCCAGCCCGACGAGGCGACCATCGAGGGGACGCGGACCGCGCCGCGCGACAGGGAGACGTACGTCCGGCTGATGCGGGAGCTGGTCGGACGGGTCTCCGGCTTCCGCACCGGCTACCTCGCCCTGCTCGAACTGCGTCTGGAGGCCACCCGCCGGCCCGCGCTCCGCTCGATCCTGACCGAGCGGGTACGGGCCGACGTCGAGCAGAACGTCGCCTTCCACGACGCGTCCGGCCTCCCCGGCGACGCCACCGCCGTCAAGCTGCTCATGCTCACCCTGAACTGGCTGATCGTGGAGCAGCTGACCCTCCCCGAGGTCTTCCCGGAGGAGGAGCGCGACGCGCTGGTGGCGGCGGCGGTGGACCGGATCGTGTTCGCGGCTCGTGACGGGGCCTAGTACAGACCCCGGCACGAGCCGCCGTGCAGGCCCGAGTACAGGCCCCCGTACCAGCCCTAGTACAGGCCCGACGTGACGTAGAGGCAGTTGGTGTAGTCGTAGCCGGGCTCGATGGTCGCCTTGCTGGTCTTGGTGTCACCGGCCGTGGAGAAGCCGCTGCCGGCCCGCTTCTGGAGCATGTGGTACTTGCCCGCGGGCAGCTGGATCGTCACCTTCGGGTACTTCGAGGCCGCGCCGGAGCAGGGCTTGAAGCCGGGCCGGAGGGTGTCGACCCGCTCGTAGCTGCGGCAGCCTCCGCAGCCCTTCAGGGTGATCTTGCCGGTGACCGGTCCGGTGTAGAGGAGTTCGACCGCGTCCCGGGCGTCGTTGCTGATCACCATGGTCATGCGGGCGCCGCCGGGCACCGTCGCCGGGGGCAGCTTCTTCCCGGCCTCCGGCTCCTCCCCGGCGATCTGCGCGGCGATCGCGATGGAGCGGGCGTGCCCGACCTGCTCGCCGTCCGGGTAGTCCTTGACGTAGGTGTTCATCGTCTCGACGGCCTCGCTGAACTCCTCGTCCCCGAACTGCTCGGTGCCGCACGCGAAGACGCCCTTCCGCACGCCCCGGTCCGCGTCCGCGACCGCCCCGTCCAGCGAGACGCCCTTCATGCCGGCGGCGACCACCCGCAGGGAGCGCAGTTCGGCGGTGGTGTCGCAGCGGCCGGTCCCCGCGGCACCGAGTGCCCCGGCCTTGGCCCGGATCGCGTCCTTGACCGCCGTCTCGGCCTTGCCGACATAGGGCGACTGCGGGAACGTCGAGGTCAGGTCGTTGAAGCGCGCCGTCGCGTCCGACTTCGACGAGCCCCCGAGGGCGACCGTGCCGCACTCGTAGAGCGACTGCGCCAGCGGCTCGTCCATGCGGGCCGGGCGGTCGCCGAGGAGCGCCTTGTCGACGGTGTCCGGCAGCGACCGCAGGTGCCCCAGCGGGGCGACGGCCTCGCAGTACTTCTGCTGCCCGTACGGGGCGGAGACCGCCTTGTAGTAGGCGTCGAGCCGGTCCGGTACGAGCTTCGCGGCGCGCGAGCCGCCCTCGGTCGCGGTCAGGTCCTGGTACTCCTCCAGCGCCTTGCGGTAGTCGGCCTCAGCGGTCGTGAACGGCTGCCCCTCGCCGCCCTTCACCAGCGCGTCGGCGGCGGCGAGCCGGGCCAGCAGGGACTGCTGGCGGGCCTCCTCGCGGGCGTCCGAGTGGGCCCCCGCGTAGGCGACGGCGCCGCCGACCGGGGCGGCGAGCAGCACGACGGCGAGCGGCAGCGCCAGGCGGCGGACCGTGGTCCCGAAGCTGATCCGGGCGCGCAGGCCCCGCCGGGCCCCGTCGGCGGCGACGGCCAGCAGGAAGGCGCCGTACCCGACGAGCACGCCCGCGGGCACGCCGTCGGCGTCCGCCGGGAGGGCCACGAGGAGCAGGCCGGCGGTGGCCGCCCAGCAGAGGGCCGCGCTCACCCAGTGGCGGAGCGCGAGGTAGCCGAGGCCGAGGCAGGAGAGGTTCAGCAGGGCGATCAGGAGGGCCTGGAGAGGCCGCGCCTCGCCGCCCGCCCCGCCCTGGCCGTGTCCCGGCGGGGCGGGGGGCGGCGGGGGCAGCGTCCCGGTCCCGGCCCAGCCGGGCGCGGTCGCGGGCGCCTGACCGTGCGCGGCCCCCGCCCCGAACCCGCCGACGGGCGGACCGAACCCGCCGCCGGACGCGGTGCCCCCGGGATGGGACCCCCCGTTCTGCGGGGCCTCCCAGGGCGCCGGTCCGGCGGCCTGGACGGGTGCAGGTGCGGGAGCGGGCAGCCGGAAGGAGCCCGTCGCCGAGGCGTCCGTACCGCTCCCGGAAGCGTCGGCCCCGAAGCCCGTACCGCTCCCGGAACCGGCCGCCCCTGAGCCCGTACCACCCCCGGAACCGGCCGCCCCGGAAGCGTCAGCGGGCGCGGGGTCCGTATTGGCGGCGCCGGCGTCGGGGCGGCGGGCCGGTCTCATCATGATCGTCGCGCCGGAGCCGTCCGGCGGCGGCGCGTCGGACGGGCGCCCGTCCGCGTCCGGGCCCGGCCGGACGTCCTGCGGCGAGCCCGGCGGCGGCGCGTCGGCGGGCCGCTTGGCCAGGTCCGGGCCGGGCCGGGCGTCCTGCGGCACGGGCGGCACGGGACGGGCGTCCCGCGGGCCTTCCGCGTCCGGGCGCGGACGTGCGTCGTTCGGTTCTTCCCCCGCCACGGTTCCCCCTCGTGGTCCTGGCGCGGTGACCCGTCACCGCCGCTTCTTGCACCTACCCTTCACCCGGCGCGCACACTCGTCCAGCGGATTGCGGGAGCGGTGACGCAGCCGGTACATCCCGTCGATGGTTTCGGCCATCGGAGGGCCTAGAGTCGCGGGGTGCCGTACGACCGGAGGAACCCCGTGACCCGCTCCGCGCCCGCCGCCCTCGCGGCGATCGTCTGCTCCGCCGCCCTCGCCGGCTGCGGCGCCGCCTCCGAGGCCGCACAGGGCGCCCGGGGCCCCGCGGCCGGGGCCGCGACGGCCACGACGGCCACCGCGCCCGCCCCGGACCGGACCGGACCGACCGCCGGCGGCCCCCGGCCGCTCGCCGGGCGGACCGTCGTCATCGACCCCGGCCACAACCCGGGGAACTTCGACCACACGCGCGAGATCAACCGGAAGGTGGACATCGGCACCGCCCGCAAGGAGTGCGACACCACCGGGACCGCGACGAACGCGACCGGGGGCAGGCCCGCGTACACGGAGGCGGCCTTCACCCTCGACGTCTCGCACCGGCTGCGGAAGCTCCTGGAGGCGGGCGGCGCCACGGTCGTCCTGACGCACGACGCGGACCGGCCGTACGGGCCCTGCATCGACGAGCGCGCCCGGACGGGGAACGAGGCGAAGGCCGACGCCGTCGTCTCCGTCCACGCGGACGGCTCGGCCACCGGAAACCGCGGCTTCCACGTGATCGTGCCGGCGAAGGTGCGGGAGGGGGCCGCCGACACCGGCCCGATCGTGGCCCCTTCGCGCCGGCTCGGCGAGCGGATCGTCTCCGGCTTCCGCGGGGCGACCGGAACGAACCCCGCCAACTACCTCGGCGGGGGCACCGGATTGGACGTCCGATCGGATCTCGGAGGTCTCAATCTGTCAACGGTGCCCAAGGTCTTCGTCGAATGCGGCAATATGCGTGATCCGAAGGACGCCGCACTGCTGACGTCCGGGGTGTGGCGGCAGAAGGCGGCACAGGGCATCGCCGACGGCATCGTGACCTACCTCCAGGGGTAGAACCCGCGAGCGATAGATTCGCTCCGTACGATGGGGCCGCCCCGTGCCCAGAATTTGCGCCTGCCCGACGCGACGACGACCCGACGAAGGACTTCTTACGTGAATATCCGCTCCCTCACCCGAGGCGATGGCGTGCTGATCGGTGCTGCGGTGGTGCTGTTCATCGCCTCGTTCCTCGACACCGCCGGCTGCGACGGTCCGGCCGCGATCTGCGACCAGATCGACTTCGGCAACTCCTGGGAGGCGTCGCCGCTCGGCTGGGGCGCCTTCTTCCTCGGCCTCGCCGGTGCGGCGCTCGTCGTCGTCTCCCACGCCCTGCCCCAGCCGCGCAAGGTCCTGGGCCTGGAGCTCGGCCAGGTCGGGGCCGCCCTCACGGTCGCCTCGGCGTGGAACCTGCTCATGTGGGTCTTCGAGTCGGAGAACTCCGGCGCCGGCCTGATCCTCGGCCTGATCGCCGCCCTGGTGCTGGCCGCCGCCGCGGTCGCCGGCCCGATGGTCCCCGCCCTCAAGGCCCCGCTCGTCGGCGCCCCGCGCCCGCAGACCCCGCAGCCGTACGGCGCGCAGCCCGGCCAGCCGGGTGTCGCCGGCGGCGGCTACGGCTACCCGGGCGCCCAGCAGGGCCAGCAGCCCTACCCGGCCCCGCACGACGCCTCGCAGGGCGGCCGGCCCTTCGGCCAGCCGCAGCCGGCCCCGCAGCCGGAGCCGCAGGCCCCGGCGCAGGGCGGCTCGGACTTCACGCCGTTCTGGTTCGCCGTGCCGGTCGCCCGTCCGCTGTACGCGGAGGACGGCTCCGGCGCCCAGATCGCCGAACTGGCCCCCGGCACCTGGTACCTGGCCGTCGAGCAGCGCGGCCAGGCGCTGATCGCGCAGACGCAGGACGGCCGCCGCGGCGTCCTCCAGGACGCCACGGGCATCCAGCGCGGCTGAGCCCCCGCCGATCCACCGCAGCGGCCCCCCGACCGGAACCACTTCCGGTCGGGGGGCCGCTGTCGTACAGTCCCCGGGAACCAGATCTGACACATCGTCAGAATGTTTCGTCGGCGTCAGAAGGGAGTCCGGCATGCGCCTGGGACTCGCGCTCGGCTACTGGGGCCGCGGCCCCTCCCCCGCCCATCTGGAGCTCGCGCGCGAGGCGGAGCGGCTGGGCTACGACTCGGTGTGGACGGCGGAGGCGTGGGGCTCGGACGCCTTCACCACCCTCACCTGGATCGCCGCCCGCACCAGCAGGATCGGCCTCGGCACCGCCGTGGCGCAGATGGCGGCCCGCACCCCGACCGCGACGGCGATGCAGGCGCTGACCCTGGACCACCTGTCGGGCGGCCGGATGCGGCTCGGCCTCGGGCTCTCCGGGCCGCAGGTGGTGGAGGGCTGGTACGGGCGCCCGTTCCCGCGCTCCCCGCTGACCGCCACCCGCGAGTACGTGGACGTGATCCGCCAGGTGCTGCGCCGGGAGGGCCCCGTCCGGCTCGACGGCCGGCACCACTCCTTCCCGTACGCGGGAGAGGACGGCACCGGTCTCGGCAGGCCCCTCAAGCCGATCACCCACCCGCTCCGCGCCGACCTGCCGATCCTGCTGGGCGCGGAGGGGCCGAAGAACATCGCGCAGACGCTGCGGATCGCCGACGGCTGGCTGCCGCTCTACTGGTCGCCCGGCCGCTGGCGCGAGGTGTACGCCCTCCCGGACCGGCTCCCCGACGGCTTCCGGGTGGCCCCGATGGTCCGCGCCCAGGTCTGCGACGACGTGCCGAAGGGCCTGCTGCCGGTCAAGGCGATGCTGGGCTTCTACATCGGCGGCATGGGGCACGCGACCCGCAACTTCCACGCCGACCTCATGGCCCGCATGGGCTACGAGGCCGAGGCCCGGCACATCCAGGACCTCTTCGCCGAGGGCCGCCGCGAGGAGGCCGTCCTCGCCGTCCCGGACGCGTTCGCCGACGAGATCTCCCTGGTCGGCCCCCGCGGGCGGATCGCCGAACGGCTCCAGGAATGGCGGACGGGACCGGTGACGGAGCTGCTGGTCACGGCCCCGGACCAGGAGACCCTGCGGACGCTCGCGGAACTCTCCGCGTAACCCCGCGGGGGCGGGTCGGGGGTCGACGACCTCGGCGAGGACGCCCCGGGGCGGACGAGGCCGACGACCACCGTGTCGACGCGCGCCCGCTCCACGGTCGGCTCGTCGGCCGGGCGCGCGGTGGCGAGCTCGCCGACCGCGCGATGGCGAACCCCGCCGGGCGTGCCGCCCTCGTGCGCGGGCGCCGCTGTCAGCCGCCGCTGAGCTGGGAGGCCGAGGGGACCTTGTCGACGACCTCGGCCCCGGCGGACTTGCCGGCGTCCTTGATGTCGTTGATGACGCCCTCCAGGCCGCCGACGCCGGCCGCGTCGATCTCGCCCTTGCGGAGCTTCGTCCCGAGGTCCTTGAGGGACTCGATGCCGGCGGTGAGCGGGGCGACGGCCTTGGAGAGGAGCGGGTCGCCCTTGGCGTTGTTCACCGCGGCCTTGAGCCGGTTGTAGGTGAACGCGCCCGCGAGGCCCGCCTTGACGAGGGCGAAGGTGCGCCCGTCCGCGCCCTTCTTGAACTTGCCGGCCCTGTAGGGCTTCACGATCCACTGATACGCGGCCCCGGCGGCGAGTCCGGCGTTCGCGACGAAGCGGGTCTTCGCCAGCTTCTGCTGCTCGAAGGTGCTCGACGCCGAGGGGCTGGAGGCCGTACTCACGCTCTGGGTGGTGTCGGCCCCGCAGGCGGCCGTGGTGAGCAGCAGCGTGCAGGACAGCAGCAGCGCGACGACGCCGCGGGTCAGGCTTCTGGGCACAGCGGAACCTCCCTGGAGTGGTGGCGCCAGCCTCGCCCCGGCCCCGGGGCACCGCCATCCGTGCGGCTCCGTACGGGTGGCCCCGCCGGGCACCTCAGCCCCGCCCCCGGCGGGGATCGGGAGGAGGGAAGGGCCCCGGGACCGGTCCGGTCCGGGGCCCTTCCGCCGCCGTGTCACGCCCCGCAGCAGTCCGGGGCCAGGCCGGTCGGGAGGGTCTCGCCGCCGAAGACGGCGACGGTGGCCTGTTCGCCGCCGAGGGCGGCCACCGCGAGGAGGAGGGAGCCCGCCGTCCAGGTGGTCTGCTCCTCGGGCCAGACGGCCGGCTCGTCGCCGTCGGCGCCCTCGTACACGTACCCCGTCCAGTACAGGCCGCTCGGGGCGCGCAGGTGGCCGATGTCCTGGAGGATCGTGAGGGCCCGGTCGGACTCCCCCGTCGCCCAGAGGGCGAGGGCGAGTTCGCAGCTCTCGCCGCCGGTGACCCACGGGTTGGGGACGACGCAGCGGACGCCGAGGCCCGGGACGACGAACTCCTCCCAGCGGGCGTCGATGCGGGCCTTCGCCTCGGCGCCGGTGACGGCGCCGCCGAGGACCGGGTAGTACCAGTCCATCGAATAGCGGGACTTGTCGAGGAACCGCTCCGGGTGGCGGCGGATCGCGTGGGCGAGGGAGCCCGCCGCCAGCTCCCAGTCGGGCTGCGGCTCCTCGCGGGCCTCGGCGACGGCGAGGGCGCAGCGCAGGGCGTGGTGGATCGAGGAGGAGCCGGTGAGGAGGGCGTCCGTGACGGGGGCGCCGTCGGGCTCGCGCTTCCAGCCGATCTGGCCGCCGGGCCGCTGGAGCCGGAGGACGAACTCGACCGCCGCGTAGACGGCCGGCCACATCCGGTCGAGGAAGGCGTCGTCGCCGGTCGACAGGTAGTGGTGCCAGACGCCGACGGCTATGTACGCGGTGAAGTTGGACTCCTTGCCGCGGTCGGTGACGTCGTCGGCGTCGCCGTCCCGGTAGGCCGCGTACCAGGAGCCGTCGGGGTTCTGGTGGCGGGCGAGCCAGGCGTAGGCGCGGGCGGCGGCCTCGTGCTCGCCGGCCGTGTCCAGGGCCATGGCGGCCTCGGTGTGGTCCCAGGGGTCGAGGTGGTGGCCCCGGAACCACGGGATGGCGCCGTCCTCGCGCTGGGCGGCGAGGATGCCGGCGACGGTGGCGGCGGCCTGCTCCGCGGTGAGGACGCCGGGCAGGACCAGGTGCTCCGCGATCCGTTCGGGGGAGGTCACCGGGCCGCGTCCGCGGTGGCGGCGCCGGCCCCTGCGGGGGTGTCGGCGGCGGCCTTCGGGAGGTGGGGCTTGGTGGCGTAGGCGACGAAGCTCTTGCCGACGACCGGGTTGAGCAGCTGTTCGGCGACCCGGGTCAGGGCGGGCTTCTTCATGATGTCCCAGACCAGGAGCTTGTGGTAGGCGCGGACCGGCAGCGCCTTGTCGTTGTCGACGCCGAAGGCGCACTTGAGCCACCAGTAGGGCGCGTGCAGGGCGTGCGCGTGGTGGGTGCCGTACGGCTTGAGGCCGGCCTGGCGGATCCTGGCGAGGAGTTCGTCCGCCTTGTAGATGCGGATGTGGCCGCCCTCGACCTCGTGGTACTCGTCGGAGAGCGCCCAGCAGATCTTCTCGGGGCCGTAGCGGGGGACGGTGATCGCGATCCGGCCGCCCGGCTTGAGGACGCGGACCATCTCGGCGAGGACGCCCTTGTCGTCCGGGATGTGCTCCATGACCTCGGAGATGATGACGACGTCGAAGGACTCGTCGGGGAAGGGCAGGTTGAGCGCGTCGCCCTCCATCGCGGTGGCGGTGGCACCGGCCGGGGCCTCGCCGGCCTCCTTCATGGCGGCGAACCACTTGGCGACCTCGCGGATCTCCTCGCCGTTCTGGTCGAGGGCCACGACCTGGGCGCCGCGCCGGTAGCACTCGAAGGCGTGCCGGCCCGCACCGCAGCCCAGGTCGAGCACGCGGTCGCCGGGGGCGAGCGGGAAGCGGGTGAAGTCGACGGTCAGCACGGGGTCTGCCCTTCAGGGTGGCGGGGTTCGGGTGGTGCGGAGGCGGTACGAGGTGGGGCGGCGGCGGTCGGCGGTGGACGTGGGGTCAGCGGCGGCGGGCGCCCTGGCGGTCCAGGGCCTCCCGGTAGAGCTCGGCGGTGCCCCGTGCGGCGGCGGCCCAGGTGAACCGGGACAGGACCCGGTCCCGCCCCGCCGCGCCGAGCCGCGCCCGCAGTTCGGGGTCGCCCAGCGTCCGGCCGAGCGCGGCCGCCAGCGCGCCCGCGTCGCCGGTGGGGACGGCGAGGCAGGTCTCGCCGTCGGGTCCCGCGACCTCGGGGATCGCCCCGCCGGTGGTGGCGACGAGCGGGGTGCCGGTGGCCATGCCCTCGGCGGCGGGCAGCGAGAAGCCCTCGTAGAGGGAGGGGACGCAGGCGACCTCGGCGGAGCGGTAGAGGTCGACGAGCTCGGCGTCGCTGATGCCCTTGACGAAGCGGACGGCGCCGTCGAGCCCGTACCGCCCGATGGCCTGGGCCACGGGTCCGTCCTCGGCCCGCTTGCCGACCACGACGAGGTGCGCGTCGGGCCGCTCGGTGCGGAGCTTGGCGAGCGCCTCGATCAGGAAGACCAGGCCCTTGAGGGGGACGTCGGCGCTGGAGGTGGTGACGATCCGGCCGGGGACCTCGGCAACCGAGGGGTCCGGGGACCACAGCTCGGTGTCGGCGCCGATGTGCACGACCCGGATGCGGTCCTCGCGGACGCCGAGGTGCTCGACGATCTCGTCGCGCGAGGTGCCGGAGACGGTGAGGACCGAGGGCAGCCGGCGGGCGACCCGCTTCTGCATGCGGGTGAAGCCGTACCAGCGGCGGACGGAGGCGCGGCGCTTCCAGTCGGCGGCGGCGTCGAGGTCCAGCCGCCGGTCGACGGTGATGGGGTGGTGGATCGTGGTGACCAGCGGGGCGCCGAGCGCGCGGGGGCCGCCCAGGAGTCCGTACCCGAGGGTCTGGTTGTCGTGGATCACGTCGAAGTCGCCGCGGCGGGCGGCGAGCGTGCGGCGGGCCCGCAGCGAGAAGGTCAGCGGCTCGGGGAAGCCGCCGGTCCACATGGTGGCGACCTCCAGGCCGTCGATCCAGTCCCGGTACTCCTCGCGCTTCGGCGTCCGGAAGGGGTCGGGCTGGCGGTAGAGGTCGAGACTGGCGATCTCGCTGAGCGCGACGCCCTCGTCGAGCGTCGGGTACGGCTGGGAGCCGAAGACCTCGACGGTGTGGCCCAGGCGGGCGAGCTCGCGGGAGAGGTGGCGGACGTAGACGCCCTGGCCGCCGCAGAACGGGTTCCCCTTGTACGTGAGGAGAGCGATCCGCAACGGACTGTCACCGGACGGGGCGGCACCCTGCCGGGGGCTCGCCTCTATGGCCTCAGCGGTCATGCGCGACCCCCTTCGAGCGTGCGTTTCGCGCGAGCGTAACCGCTCGCGCTAATGTAGAACAAGTTACAGACTTGATCGTTCCCGACGTCTTCCGACACCACTCTCGATCCTCCGGGAGGCACCGAATCTACCGGCAGGTAGCTCCTGTGTGAGCGCCGGAACAGGTGATTCGCACCACCCGGCCGCGGAGGTTCGCGCCGCGGCCGTCCTCCGCCATACTGACGCTCCCCACCGCACGGAACGGGACCCCGATGACCGCAGAGAGCAGAGCGGACCACCGCCCCTCCGCCACCCCGCCCCTGACGGAGCGCCAGGAGGCGCGGCGCCGCCGCATCCTCGACGCCAGCGCGCAGCTCGCCGCCCGCGGCGGCTTCGACGCCGTGCAGATGCGGGAGGTCGCGGAGGCGGCCGGGGTCGCCCTCGGGACGCTCTACCGCTACTTCCCCTCCAAGATCCACCTGCTCGTCGCGACCATGCAGGACCAGCTCCAGCACATGCACACCACGCTCCGGAAGCGGCCCCCGGCCGGCGCCGTCCCGGCCGAGCGGGTCGCGGAGACCCTGATGCGGGCGTTCCGCGCCCTCCAGCGCGAGCCGCAGCTCGCCGACGCGATGGTCAGGGCGCTGACCTTCGCCGACCGCAGCGTCAGCCCCGAGGTCGACACGGTCTCCCGCCTGACGACCGCGATCATCCTCGACGCGATGGACGCGGAACAGCCGACCCCTGAGCAGCTGTCGGCCGTCCGCGTCATCGAGCACACCTGGCACTCCGCCCTCATCACCTGGCTCTCGGGCCGCGCCTCGATCGCCCAGGTGAAGATCGACATCGAGACGGTCTGCCGCCTGATCGACCTGACGTCCCCGGGACGGACGTCCGCCCGTCCCTGACGGGGTCGTCACCGGGGCCCTACTCCTCCGGCGGGTAGACCGGCTCGCCGCCGTCGGCGAGGGTGATGAGGATGGCCTCGACGGGGCAGCCCTCGGCCGCCGCGAGGAGGCGTTCGCCCGCGTCGGCCTCGGCGGCGAGGGGGTGGGACTGGCGGGCGGTGTCGAGGCGGAAGCCGTCGGGAGCGTGGTCGACGCACATGCCGGAGCCGATGCAGACGCCCCGGTCGACCTCCAGGTGCCAGCGGTCGCCCATCAGTCGCCCACCGGCCCCTCGTACCCGGCCGGCAGGTGGACCATCTTGTGCTCCAGGTACTCGGAGAGGCCCTCGGGGCCGAACTCGCGGCCCAGACCGGAGTCCTTGTAGCCGCCGAAGGGTCCGAGCATGTCGAGGCTGAAGGTGTTGACGTTGAAGGTGCCGGTGCGGACCCGGCGGCCGAACTCGATGCCGCGCTCGACGTCGCCGGTCCAGACGCTGCCGCTGAGCCCGTACGCGGAGTCGTTCGCGATCCGCAGCGCCTCGGCCTCGTCCCCGTACGGGAGGAGGCAGACGACCGGGCCGAAGATCTCCTCGCGGGCGATCCGCATGGAGTTGTCGACGTCGCCGAAGAGCGTCGGCTCGACGTACCAGCCGCGGTCCAGGCCGTCCGGACGGCCGCCGCCGGTGAGGACCTTCGCGCCCTCCGCCTGCCCGATGCCGATGTAGTCGAGCGAGCGCCGCTGCTGACGGCGGGCGACGAGCGGGCCGAGCTGGGTGGCGGGGTCGAGCGGGTCTCCGACGACGAGCGCGGAGGCCGCGGCGGCCAGCGCCTCGGCGATCTCCTCGTACCGGGAGCGCGGGGCGAGGATCCGGGTCTGGGCCACGCACGCCTGCCCGTTGTTCATCCAGGCGGCGGGGACGATGCCGGCGACGGCGGTGGCCACGTCGGCGTCCGGGAGGATCACCGCCGCGGACTTGCCGCCGAGTTCGAGGGTGACGCGGGTGAGGTTGCGGGAGGCGACCTCCATCACGCGCTTGCCCGCGGCGACCGAGCCGGTGAAGGAGACCTTGTCGACACCGGGGTGCCCGACGAGGTACTCGCTGACCTCGCGGTCGGCCGGCAGGATCGAGAGCACGCCCTCCGGCAGCCCGGCCTCCGCGGCGATCTCGCCGAGCAGATACGAGTCGAGCGGGGACTCCGGCGACGGCTTGAGGATCGCCGTGCACCCGGCGAGCAGCGCAGGGCCCAGCTTGGCCGCGGCGGTGAACTGCGGCACGTTCCACGGCACGACGGCGGCGACCACCCCGACCGGCTCGCGCCGCACCAGCAGCGGACCGAGCACCCCGGCGCGCCGCTCCTCGAAGACGAAGTCCCGGGCCACCGTGATCGCCGAGTCCCACACCATCATCGCGCCGAGCGCCTGGGCGAGGACGGACCAGGAGTACGGGGAGCCGTTCTGCGCGCTGATCGAGCGGGCCAGCTCCTCGTGCCGGACGGCGATGGCGTCCTTGATCCGCGAGACGACCTCGATCCGCTCCTCCAGGCTCGTCCGCGGCCAGGGCCCCTCGTCGAAGGCCCGCCGGGCCACCGCGACGGCCCGGTCGACGTCGGCGCGGGAGGCGTGCGGGACGCGGCCGATGACCTCCTCGGTGTGCGGGGAGATCACCTCGATGACGGCGTCGCCGAGGGGGTCGGTCAACTCCCCGCCGATGAACAGCTTCCCGTGCTCCACAAGCTCGCTCATGCCGGTCGCCTCCCGGGGGTTTCTGACGGTGTCTCAGAACTGATATCAGTTCTAGTTATAGTGGGCAATGGTCGTACCGGCACGCAGAGATGAGGACGCTCATGACGCAGGTGACCGAGCACGGCGGCGGCGTCTGGTCGCTGCGGGTGCCCATCCCGGACAACCCGCTGGGCCACACCCTCGTCCACGTCCTCGACACCGACCGGGGTCCGGTCCTCGTCGACACCGGCTGGGACGACCCCGACTCCTGGGCCGAACTCGGCGCCGGGCTCGGCGCGCTGGGGATCGGCGTCGGCGAGATCCACGGAGTGGTCATCACCCACCACCACCCCGACCACCACGGCCTCTCCGGCCGGGTCCGGGAGGAGTCCGGGGCCTGGATCGCCATGCACGCCGCCGACACCGCCGTCGTCCGCCGCACCCGCGAGTCCGACCCCGCCACCTGGCTCGACTACCTGGCCCGCAAGCTCGCCGCCGCCGGCGCGCCCGAGGACCACCTCGCGCCGCTGCGCGCGGCCCGTTCCGGCGGCCGGATGCGGACCCTGCCCGGCCTCGGCGCCGCCCTCCCCGACCGGGAGATCGTCCCCGGCGAACTCCTCGACCTCGCGGGCCGCCGGCTCCGCGCCGTCTGGACCCCCGGCCACACCCCCGGCCACGTCTGCCTCCACCTGGAGGAGCGGCACCCCGCCGGGCTCCCCGGCCACGGCCGGCTCTTCTCCGGCGACCACCTGCTGCCCGGGATCTCCCCGCACATCGGCCTGTACGAGGACCCCGACGACGCCACGGTGACCGACCCCCTCGGCGACTACCTCGACTCGCTGGAGCGGATCGGCCGGCTCGGTGTCGCCGAGGTCCTCCCCGCCCACCAGCACGCCTTCCCGGACGCCGCCGGCCGGGTCCGGGAGCTCCTCGACCACCACGAGGAGCGGCTCGCCGGCCTCCTCGCCCTCCTCACCGTCCCCCTCACCCCCTGGCAGCTGGCCGAGCGCATGGAGTGGAACCGGCCCTGGGACCGCATCCCGTACGGCTCGCGCAACATCGCCGTCAGCGAGGCCGAGGCCCACATCCGGCGCCTGGTGAAGCTGGGCCGCGCGGAGGCCGTGACGGGGACGGAGCCGGTGGCGTACCTGGCGGTGTGACGCGGCTCGCACGCCGGGGAGGGGGGCGTACGGGCCGGTAGAGTGGCCCGGTCGTCTTCATGCCCGAGCGGGGGAAAGCCGGTGCGAATCCGGCGCTGACCCGCAACCGTGACGTGCCCCTCAGGAGCACGGAGCCGGAACGCCCTGCCCCGGGACGTGAGCGCCGGCACCGTCGAGGAATACGGCGCCGGACGCGGGCCCCCCGGGGCGCCGGTGTCCGGTGCCCGCACGAGAGGCCCACATGATCAGCGTCCGCCGCGCCGCCGCCGCGCTCACCGCAGCGGCAGCCGTGCTCAGCACCGCCGCGACCGGCGTCGCCACCGCAGCGCCCTCCCCGAGCGCTTCCGCAGCCGCGCTCCCGCCCGGCCTGTACGGCAAGAGCGACCCGACCTACGACGGCGTCTGGCGCCAGTCGCTCGCCTTCCTCGCCCAGCGCGCCACCGGCTACCAGCCCGCCGACCAGGCCGTGGACTGGCTGCTCGGCCAGCAGTGCGCCGACGGCTCCTTCGCCTCGTACCGCCCGGACGCCGCGAAGCCCTGCGACGACACGACCATGCGGGACTCCAACGCCACCGCCGTCGCCCTCCAGGCGCTCGGCGCGGTCCGCCGCGAGGCCGCCGACCCGACGAAGATCGACACGGCGGTCAAGACCGGCTACGGCTGGCTGCGCGGCGTGCAGAACAAGGACGGCGGCTGGAGCTACACCCCCGGCGGCCCCAGCGACGCCAACTCCACGTCCATCGTCGTCAGCGCCCTCGCCGCGTCCGGCGTCAAGCCCGGCTCGTACACCTCGGCCCAGGGCCGCACCCCCTACGACGCGCTGCTCGCGCTCGCGCTGCCCTGCTCCGACGACGAGGGCCCGGGCGCCTTCGCGTACCAGCCGGACAAGGCGGGCAAGCTGCTCGCCAACGCGGACGCGACCGCCGCCGCCACGCTCGCCGGGCTCGGCAAGGGCATCACCGCCGTGAAGGCCACCCCGCCGCAGGCCCCGACCTGTGTCGACCTCCCCGAGCCGACCGTCGAGCGGGCCGCCCTCAACGGCGCCTCCTACCTGGCGAAGGCGCTCGTCCAGACCGGTCACCTGACCACCCCGCCGCTGCCGGGCGCCACCGACACCGAGCCGAAGCCGGACTTCGGCAACACCGCGGACGCCGTCGTCGCCCTCGCCGCCGCCGGCACCGCCCGGCTCGCGGAGCCCGCGCTCCAGTGGCTGGAGCAGAACGCGGCCCCGTGGGCGAAGGAGTCCGGCCCCGCCGCGTACGCGCAGCTGATCCTCGCCGCCCGCGCGATGGAGGCCGACCCGCGCGAGTTCGGCAAGGTCGATCTGGTCGAGGCGCTGAACGCGACCGGTCCGACGCCCAAGACCCCCGACACGTCCGCCGCCGCCACCGAGGACGAGGAGGACGACTCCTTCCTCGGCTTCGACGTCTGGTGGATCATCGGCATCGGCATGGTCGTCGGCGTCGGCATCGGCTTCCTCCTGAGCGGCCGCAAGAAGTGACCCGCCGCGCGAAGGTGTCGGGCGCCCTGGCGTGCGGCACGGCCGGGGTGCTGCTCGCGCTCGGCGCGGCGGCCCCCGCCCAGGCGGCCGGCTACCGGTACTGGTCGTACTGGGAGGCCGACGGCGGGGAGTGGACCTACGCCACCCAGGGCCCGGCGACCGCCAGGCCCGCCGACGGCGACGCGATCGGCTTCCGCTTCGCGCTGAGCGAGGACTCCGCCGACGCGACGAAGCCGACCGCCGCCCCCAACTTCGGCGCGGTCTGCGCCGACGTCGAGAAGGCCCCCGGGACGAAGCGGGTCGCGGTCGTCGTCGACTTCGGCACCCGGCGGGACGCCCCCGCGGGCGAGACCCCGCCGAAGGACTCGCCGACCACCGGGTGCGCCCGGATCGCCGAGAACGGCACCGGCGCCGACGCCCTCGCGGCCGTCGCGAAGCCGCTCCGCTACGACAGCGCGGCCATGCTCTGCGGCATCGCCGGCTACCCGAAGCGCGGCTGCGGCGAGGCGGTCGCCGAGCCGGCCGCCTCCGCCTCGACCGCCCCGGAGGCGGCCTCCGACTCCTCCGACGGCGGCCCGTCGCTCGGCCTCCTCGTCGGCGGCGGCGCCGTCCTGGTCCTCGGCGCCGCGGCCGTCTGGAAGTCCCGCCGCCGCGCATGAGCCGGGCGAGCGAGACCCCGTCGGACGCCGCCGCCGACCGGCCCGGAAGCCCGCGCGCGCGGGCGCTCCGGACGGCTTCGGCCGGCACCGGGCCCGCCGGTGACCCCGCCGTCGGCCGCAGGCCGGGACCGCCCGTGCCCCCCGGCCGGCCGGGGTGGCGGTCGCGGCTCCTGGCGCCCGTGGCGGACCGGGGCAACGCGCTGCACCCGGGCGCCTGGTGGCTGTGGGCCCTCGGACTCGCCGTCGCCGCCTCCCGGACGACCAACCCGCTGCTGCTCGGGCTGATCATCGGCGTCGCCGGCTACGTGGTGGCGGCGCGCCGCACCGACGCGCCCTGGGCCCGTTCGTACGGGGCCTTCGTCAAGCTCGGCCTGTTCGTCGTCGCCCTGCGGATCGTCTTCTCGGTGGCCCTCGGCTCCCCCATCCCCGGCACGCACGAGCTGTTCACCCTGCCCGAGCTGCCGCTGCCCGGGTGGGCGCAGGGCATCCGGATCGGCGGCCGGGTCACCGCCGAACAGGTGCTCTTCGCCCTGTACGACGGGCTCAAGCTGGCCACCCTGCTGATCTGCGTGGGCGCCGCCAACGCGCTCGCCAACCCGGCGCGGCTGCTGAAGTCGCTGCCGGGCGCGCTGTACGAGGCGGGGGTGGCGGTCGTCGTGGCCATGACCTTCGCACCGAACCTGGTCGCCGACGTCGTACGGCTCCGCACCGCCCGGCGACTGCGCGGCCGGCCCACCGGCGGGGTGCGTGCGGTCCTCCAGATCGGGCTGCCCGTCCTGGAGGGCGCGCTCGAACGGTCGGTCGCGGTGGCCGCGTCGATGGACGCGCGCGGGTACGGGCGCACCGCCCAGGTCCCGCGGGCCGTCCGCCGCACCACCGACGTCCTCACCCTCGGCGGCCTGCTCGGCGTCTGCGCCGGTTCGTACGGGCTGCTCGCCGCGCAGGGCGCCGGCTACGGCCTGCCGCTGCTCGCCGCCGGGCTCCTCGCGGCGGTGGCCGGCCTCCGCCTCGGCGGCCGGCGGAGCGTCCGCACCCGCTACCGCCCGGACCGCTTCGGCCCCCGCTCCTGCCTGGTCGCGGCCTCCGGCATCGCCGTGGCCGTCCTCATGATCCGCGCCAACGGCTACGCGCCCGAGGCCCTGCACCCCGGCGTCGTCCCCCTGACCGCCCCGGAGCTGCCGCTCTGGCCGGCCCTGTCGGTCCTCCCCGGCCTGCTGCCCGCCTTCGTCGCCCCCGTACCCCCGGTCGCGTCCCCCGCCCCCGTATCCCCCGCCCGCGAGGAGCCGCCCGCGTGATCCGCTTCGAGAACGTCTCGGTGACGTACGAGGACGCCGCCGGGCCCACGCTGCGGGGGGTGGACCTCACGGTGCCGGAGGGGGAGCTGGTGCTGCTGGTCGGGCCGTCGGGGGTCGGCAAGTCGACGCTGCTCGGAGCGGTCTCCGGGCTCGTCCCGCACTTCACCGGCGGAACGCTGCGGGGGCGGGTCACCGTCGACGGGCGCGACACCCGCACGCACCACCCGCGCGAGCTGGCCGATCTGGTCGGCACGGTCGGCCAGGACCCGCTCGCCCACTTCGTCACCGACACGGTGGAGGACGAGCTCGCCTACGGCATGGAGTCCCTGGGCCTCGCGCCGGCGGTGATGCGGCGGCGCGTCGAGGAGACCCTGGACCTGCTGGGCCTCGCCGACCTGCGGGACCGGCCGATCGCGACCCTCTCCGGAGGCCAGCAGCAGCGCGTGGCGATCGGCTCCGTCCTGACCACCCACCCGAAGGTCCTCGTCCTGGACGAGCCGACCTCCGCGCTCGACCCGTCGGCCGCCGAGGACGTCCTCGCGGTGCTCCAGCGGCTCGTCCACGACCTGGGCACCACGGTCCTCCTGGCCGAGCACCGTCTGGAACGGGTCGTGCAGTACGCCGACCGCGTCCTCCTCCTGCCCGACGCCGTCCTCGGCACGCCCGAGGAGATCATGGCCGTCTCCCCCGTCCACCCGCCGGTGGTGGCGCTCGGCCGCCTCGCGGGCTGGGACCCCCTGCCGCTGACCGTCCGGGACGCACGCCGGAGATCGGAGGAGCTGCGGAAGCGGCTGGCGGACCCGCCGGAGGCGCGGGACCCCGCCGGTCCCTCCCCCCACACCCCGGGAGGTGGGGGGACCCCCGCCTCCCCCGGCCGGGGCTCCGCCCCGGAGCCGGCGCCTCAGGGGGCGCACGCGCCGCGTCCGTCCCGCACGGGGCTCTTCCGGCGCCGCCGCACGCGTCCCGCCCCGCCCGCTCCCGTCCCCGACGCCGCCACCCCCCTCGTCGACGTCGACCGCCTCGCCGTCCGCCGCGGCCGGGTCGACGCGCTCCGGCGGATCGACCTCCAGGTCCGGGCGGGCGAGGCCGTCGCGCTCATGGGGCGCAACGGCGCCGGGAAGTCCACCCTGCTCTCCACGCTCGTCGGCATGATCGCGCCCACCTCCGGCACGGTCCGCGTCTCCGGGCTCGCCCCGCACACCACCGACCCCCGCACCCTCATCCGCCAGGTCGGCCTGGTGCCGCAGGAGCCGAGGGACCTGCTGTACGCGGAGACCGTCGCCGAGGAGTGCGAGGCCGCCGACCGGGACGCGGGCGCGGAGCCGGGGACCTGCCGGGCGCTGGTGACGGAGCTCGTACCGGGCGTGACCGACGCCACGCACCCCCGTGACCTGTCCGAGGGCCAGCGTCTCGCGCTCGCGCTCGCGGTCGTGCTCACCGCCCGGCCGCCCCTCGTCCTGCTGGACGAGCCGACCCGCGGCCTGGACTACGCGGCGAAGGCCCGGCTGGTCGCCCGGCTGCGGGCGCTCGCCGCCGACGGGCACGCGATCGTGCTGGCCACGCACGACGTGGAGCTCGCGGCGGAACTGGTCGACCGGGTGGTGATCATCGCCGGCGGCGAGCTGGTCGCGGACGGCCCGACGGCCGAGGTCGTCGTCTCCTCCCCGGCCTTCGCCCCCCAGGTCTCGAAGATCCTGGCACCCGCGCCGTGGCTCACGGTCGAGCAGGTGGAGGGGGCGCTGCGTCCATGAGCACCCGCTTCCGCTCCTCGCGGCCCCGTCCCGTCCGGCTCGGCCCCCGCTCGGTCGCCGCCCTGGTCCTCGTCTCCCTGGTGGGCCTGATCGGCATCGGCTGGCCGCTCTTCGCGGACGCCGAGTCCGCCGTGACGGACCACGCCGCCGACGCGCCCTGGCTCTTCGCGCTGATCCTCCCCCTCCTCATCGCCGTCGTGGTGGCGACGATCGCGGACTGCGGGATGGACGCGAAGGCGGTGGCGATGCTGGGGGTGCTGGCCGCCGTGGGGGCGGCCCTGCGCCCGCTGGGCGCGGGCACGGCCGGCCTCGAACCGATGTTCTTCCTGATGGTGCTGAGCGGCCGGGTCCTCGGGCCGGGCTTCGGCTTCGTGCTGGGGGCGGTGACGATGTTCGCGTCGGCGCTGCTCACGGGCGGGGTGGGGCCGTGGATGCCGACGCAGATGCTGGCGATGGGCTGGTTCGCGATGGGCGCGGGACTGCTGCCGGCGGGGGTGCGGGGACGGCGGGAGCTGGTGATGCTCTCGGCGTACGGCTTCGTGGCGGCGTTCGCGTACGGCACGGTCACCAATCTGTACGGGTGGGTGACGATCGGCCTCGGTCCGGGGCTGTCCTTCGTCCCGGGGGCGCCTGCGGGCGAGAACCTCGTCCGCTTCCTGGCGTACGTACTGGCCACCTCCCTCGGCTGGGACCTGGGCCGGGCCGTGCTCACCGTGGTCCTGACCCTCACGGTCGGCGGGGCGCTGCTGCGGGCGCTGCGGAGGGCCACGAGGAGGGCGAACTTCGAGGCCCAGGTCACATTCGAGGGGCCCGCGGAGGGGTCCGCGGGTGAGGCGCCTCATAGGACCCACGTCACGTACGACCCGAAATAGTAGAACCGGACGAGTCACCCAAAACGCCCATCAGCGGATGTGACCTGCGAAAACACCCACGTCCTCGCCCCCGTCCCGGCGGGGTGAGTCCGAACCTGCCTCGTACAGGGGGTCGTTGCGCCGCCCTCGGGGATTTGTTTGTGTAGTGGACGTCGCCAGGCAGCAGGTGCTCCTCACGAAGCACCGCGGCAGGCCGGTTCCCCCCAGATCCCGGGTTCCCCGGGCCCTGGTTCCGGCATGCCGAAAACGGTCGGAAACGGCCGTGACGCCCGGCGAGACCCAGTCCCCGAACGTTAGGTAGACGTTTTGTTCCGCTCGATCACCACTCGTGCCGCTTCCCGCAAGAAGACCTTCGCCGCCACCGCCGCCGTCCTTCTCGGCGCCTCCGGTGCGGTGCTCGGCACGACGGGCACGGCCTCCGCCGCCAGCCCGCAGGAGCTCGCCCGCGACATCGTCCCCGCTGCGCAGTACAACGCCTTCAGCAAGATCGTCTCGCACGAGTCCGGCTGGAACTTCAAGGCCACCAACTCCTCGTCCGGCGCCTACGGCCTGGTCCAGGCCCTGCCCGCCTCGAAGATGTCCTCGGCCGGTTCCGACTGGAAGACGAACCCGGCCACCCAGATCAAGTGGGGCCTCAACTACATGAACGAGCGCTACGGCTCCCCGAACGCCGCCTGGGCGTTCTGGCAGGCCAACGGCTGGTACTAAGAGTCACCACGCCGCACCCGCGCACCCGCAAGGCCCCGCCCTCCTTCTGGAGGGGCGGGGCCTGCGGCGTTTCCGGCCGCTCCGGTGCGTCCGACCCGTTCCTACGCGTCCGTCCTCCCTCCGGGGACGGGCACGGGGCCCCGCCCGTCCCCGGAGGGAGGGGCGGGGCCCCGCGACTTTCCCGGGCACCCCTGCCAGGTCTCGTGGAACGCCGCCGGCGCGGCTACAGCCGCTGGATGATCGTCCCGGTGGCGAGCGCGCCGCCGGCGCACATGGTGACCAGGGCGAACTCCTTGTCGGTCCGCTCCAGCTCGTGCAGCGCCGTGGCGATCAGCCGGGCGCCGGTCGCGCCGACCGGGTGGCCGAGGGCGATGGCGCCGCCGTTGACGTTGACCTTCTCCAGGCCGTCGAGGTCCTTGTCGAACTCCTGCGCCCAGCTCAGCACCACCGAGGCGAAGGCCTCGTTGATCTCGACCACGTCGATGTCCCGGAGGGTCATACCGGCCTTGCCGAGGACCGCGCGGGTCGCGTCGATGGGCCCGTCGAGGTGGAAGTGCGGATCCGAGCCGACCAGCGCCTGGGCGACGATCCGGGCACGGGGGCGCAGCTTCAGCGCGCGGGCCATGCGCTTGGAGGCCCACATCACGGCGGAGGCGCCGTCGGAGATCTGGGAGGAGTTCCCGGCGGTGTGGACGGCGGTGGGCATGACCGGCTTGAGCCGGGCGAGCCCTTCCATGCTGGTGTCGCGGAGCCCCTCGTCGTGGTCCACGAGGCGCCACATGCCCTGGCCCGCGTGCTGCTCCTCCTCGGTGGTCGGGACCTGGACGGCGAAGGTCTCGCGCTTGAACCGCTCCTCGGACCAGGCGACGGCGGCCCGCTCCTGGGAGATGAAGCCGAGGGAGTCGACGCGCTCGCGGGTCAGGCCGCGGCGGCGGGCGATCCGCTCGGCGGCCTCGAACTGGTTGGGCAGGTCCACGTTCCACTCGTCGGGGAAGGGCTTGCCGGGCCCGTGCTTGGAACCGGAGCCCAGCGGGACGCGGGACATCGCCTCGACGCCGCAGGAGATGCCGACGTCGATGACCCCGGCCGCGATCATGTTGGCGACCATGTGGCTCGCCTGCTGGGAGGAGCCGCACTGGGCGTCGACGGTGGTGGCGGCGGTCTCGTACGGCAGTCCCATGGTGAGCCAGGCGGTGCGCGCGGGGTTCATGGACTGCTCGCCGGCGTGGGTGACCGTGCCGCCGACGATCTGTTCGACGCAGTCGGCGGGGATGCCGGTGCGCCCGAGGAGTTCGCGGTAGGTCTCGCCCAGGAGGTAGGCGGGGTGGAGGTTGGCGAGCGCGCCTCCGCGCTTGCCGATGGGGGTGCGTACGGCTTCGACGATGACGGGTTCCGCGGCCATGAGCTGGTCCTCTCCTCGACCGGACGGGGTGTCCCGGCACCCGCCGGTCGGCGTCATGGGAGAACTAGTACGCGTTCTAGTTCTGACTGAAGTCTTATGACCGCTACCGCCGGTACGCAAGGGTCCGGGAGCCAGGAGTTCCCCTCCGGAAGGGCCTCCGAGGGCTCCCGGGGGCTCCGGGGGCGCGTCCGGGGGGCGTATTCCGCCCGCGCCTCTTGCCACTTGTAGAACTCGTTACTACCTTTCCCGGCAACTTCTGATGGTCCATCAGATATTGGAGCGTGTTGCCGATGACCTGCCCCCACCTCCCCGAAGGATTCGACGCCACCGATCCCGACCTGCTGCACCACCGCGTCCCGCTCCCCGAGTTCGCGGAGCTGCGGCAGACCGCGCCGGTCTGGTGGTGCCCCCAGCCGCGCGGCGTCACGGGCTTCGACGACGAGGGGTACTGGGCCGTCACCCGGCACGCGGACGTCAAGTACGTCTCCACCCACCCCGAGCTGTTCTCCTCCCACGAGAACACCGCCGTGATCCGCTTCAACGAGCACATCGGACGGGACCAGATCGAGGTCCAGAAGCTGATCATGCTCAACATGGACCCGCCCGAGCACACCCGGGTCCGCCAGATCGTCCAGCGCGGCTTCACCCCGCGCGCGATCCGCACCCTGGAGACCGTCCTGCGCACCCGCGCCCGCGCGATCGCCGACGAGGCCAGGACCGCCGCCGCCGAAGACCCCGACGGCACCTTCGACTTCGTCACCCGGGTCGCCGTCGAGCTGCCCCTCCAGGCCATCGCCGAACTCATCGGCGTCCCCCAGGAGGACCGCTCCCGGATCTTCGACTGGTCCAACAAGATGGTGGCGTACGACGATCCCGAGTACGCCATCACCGAGGAGGTCGGCGTCGAGGCCGCCACGGAGATCATCAGCTACGCGATGAACATGGCCGCCGCGCGCAAGGAATGCCCCGCGAAGGACATCGTGTCGCAGCTCGTCGCAGCCGAGGGCCAAGGCAACCTCTCCTCCGACGAGTTCGGCTTCTTCGTCCTCCTGCTCGCCGTCGCCGGCAACGAAACCACCCGCAACGCGATCAGCCACGGCATGCACGCCTTCCTCACCCACCCCGACCAGTGGGAACTCTACAAACGCGAACGGCCCGCGACCGCCGCCGAGGAGATCGTCCGCTGGGCCTCCCCGGTCGTCTCCTTCCAGCGCACCGCCACCCAGGACACCGAGCTCGGCGGCCAGAAGATCAAGCGCGGCGACCGGGTCGGCCTGTTCTACTCCTCCGCCAACCACGACCCCGAGGTCTTCGAGAACCCGGGGACCTTCGACATCAGTCGCGACCCCAACCCCCACCTCGGCTTCGGCGGCGGCGGACCGCACTTCTGCCTCGGCAAGGCCCTCGCCGTGAAGGAGATCCAGCTGATCTTCGACGCCGTCGCCGACGTCATGCCGGACCTGACCCTCGTCGGCGAACCGCGCCGGCTGCGGGCCGCCTGGCTCAACGGCGTCAAGGAACTCCGCGTCCGCACGACGGCCCCCGCCTGACGGGGGCGCCTGGCGGAGGGCTCCTGGCGGGTGCCGCCTGACGGAAAGCGCCTGGGGGAGGGCGTCGTCCCGATCCCCGCCCGAGGGGGCCGCCTGACGGGGACCGTCGTCCCGAGCCCCGTCCGGCGGAACGGAACCGCCGCCGTCCCCCGCACGTCCGATCGGGCATGCGGGGGACCACACACAGAATCCTGACCACGCTCGTCGCGCTGCTCGCGCTCCAGCTCGGCTCGCTGGTCGCGCCCGCCTGGGCCTGCGGCTGCGGAGCCATGATCACGCACCCGTCGGAACGCATCGGCGTCGATCGGGAGGAGTCCGCCGTCCACTGGGACGGACGGACCGAGACCGTCGTCATGCGCTTCCGCGTCCACGGCAACGCCCGTCAGGCCGCCTGGGTCATGCCGGTGCCCCACCGGGCCGACGTCACCCTCGGCGACCCGGAGCTCTTCGACCGGCTCGAAGAGCTCGCCGCTCCCGAGGAGCGCGAACGCACCTACTTCTGGCCCCGCGAGGACGACTGGCCCTTCGACGGCGGCTACGGCGACGGCGCCTCCGCCGGCGCGGCCCCCGGCGCCTCCGTCGGCGTCGTCGGCCGCGAGCGGCTCGGCCCCTTCGACGTGGCCCGCCTCACCGCCACCGACCCCGAGGCCCTCGGCACCTGGCTGCGCGCCAACGGCTTCGAACTGCCCGACCGGCTCACCCCCGAACTCCGGCCGTACGTCGAGCGGAAGTGGGAGTACGTCGCCGTCCGCCTCGCCCCGGAGGAGCGCGGCGAGCACCTGTACGGCGAGCTCACCCCGCTCCGCATCACCTTCGCCTCCACCGAACTCGTCTACCCCATGCGCCTCTCCCGGCTCGCCGCCACCTCCCAGACCCTCGGCCTGTCGATCCTCGCCGACCACCGCATGGAGCCTCGCTCGACGATCGGCGGCGAGCGCCACGAGGTCACCTTCTCCGGCCGGATCGACCGCCCCGACGGCCCGGTCGCCGCGCTCACCGGCGGTACGCCCGCCCATCTCACCGTCCTGGAACAGCGGTTCCCCGTTCCGTCCCGGATCGACGACGACCACGTCCTGCGCGCCGTCGCCGACACCCCGTACCGGCGGGTGATCCACCGGGACCGCCTGCTGACCGTCGCCGGGATGCCGGCCTGGCTGCTGACGGCGGGCCTGGGCGCGGCGGCGATCACCGTGACGACCGTGCTCCTCACCGTACGGGCGAACCGCCGCCGCCGAGCGCCGTCAACCGCTTGACGGACCGGCCGCGAACCCCGGCCCGCACGCCGAACCCGGCGCGAACCGACACGCGCCCGGCGAACCCGCGCAGTACCGTCGCCGTATGACGAACCCTCAGTGGACCGCCACCGACGCCTACCTCACCGATCTGCTCGCCCCCGCCGACGAGGCGCTCACCGCCGCCCTCGCCGACTCCACGGCCGCCGGACTCCCGGAGATCGCCGTCGCCCCCAACCAGGGCAAGCTCCTGAACCTCCTCGCCCAGGTCCAGGGGGCCCGGCGCATCCTGGAGATCGGCACCCTCGGCGGGTACAGCACGATCTGGCTGGCCCGCGCCCTGCCCGAGGACGGCCGCCTGATCTCCCTGGAGTACGACCCCCGGCACGCCGAGGTCGCCCGCGCCAACCTCGCCCGGGCCGGCCTCGCCGAGCGTGTCGAGGTCCGCACCGGCCCGGCCCTCGACACGCTCCCGCTCCTCGCGAAGGAGGGCGCTGGCCCCTTCGACCTCGTCTTCGTCGACGCCGACAAGGTGAACAACCCGCACTACGTGACCTGGGCCCTGGAGCTCTCCCGTCCCGGCACCCTGATCGTCGTCGACAACGTCGTCCGGGGCGGCCGCGTCGCCACCGAGGACCCGTCGGACCCGGCCGTCACCGGCACCCGCGCCATGTTCGACCTCGTCGCGCGGGAGCCCCGCCTCGACGCCACCGCGATCCAGACGGTCGGCGCCAAGGGCCACGACGGCCTCCTCATCGCCCGCGTGACGTCCTGACCGTCCCCTCCGGCCCCGCCGAGGAGGTACCGGTCATATCCTTCCTCCCATGAGCATCGTGAAGATCAACGTCCTGTCCGTGCCGGCCGAGCAGCGAGAGGTGCTGGAGCAGCGGTTCGCTTCTCGGGCCGGGGCCGTGGAGGGCTCGGACGGCTTCGAGTGGTTCGAGCTGCTGCGCCCGCTGGAGGGCACCGACCAGTACCTGGTGTACACGCGCTGGCGCAGCGAGGAGGACTTCCAGAACTGGATGAACGGCTCGATGAAGGCCGCCCACCAGGGCACCGCCGGCGCTGAGGGCGGCGAGCGGCCGAAGCCCGCCGCGTCCGGGTCCACCCTGTGGTCGTTCGAGGTCGTGCAGCAGGCGTCGCCGAAGTAATCCGGAGGCGCGGCCGGTCGTGCGGGCCGCAGAATGGCCCGCATGACCTGGACCTTCTCCCCCGAACGCGTCGACACCCCGGACGCCACCTCGCTGCGCCGCGACTACTTCGGCGATGTCGCCGGACGCTACTTCGGCCGCGTGCTGTCCGAGGACGAGTACGACGAGGGGATGATCGACGAGGGTCTCGGACTCCTCGCTCCGCCTGCCGGGGAGTTCCTGGTCGGGCGGTACGAGGGGAAGGCCGCCGCGTGCGGCGGCCTCCTCCTCCTGGACGACGACCGGGCCGAGCTGACCCGGGTCTTCGTCCGCCCCGCATTCCGCGGCCTGGGCGGAGCCGACCTGCTGATGGACGGCCTGGAGCGGGCCGCCCGCGCGCTCGGCGCCCGCCGGACCGTCCTCAACACGCGCCTCGACCTCGTCGAGGCCCGGGCGCTGTACGTGCGCCACGGGTACGGGGAGATCCCGGCGTACTGCTCGGGGCCGTACATGGAGATCTGGTACGGCAAGGAGCTCTCCTAGAGCCTGTCTCCCCGCGCGTCAGCCGTTCCAGACGACGACGTCGAAGGTGGCGTTCGTGTCGCTCGCCTGACCGCCCAGCTCCTTGACCGTCAGGCGGACCAGCCGGCCCTCGCCGGTGCGGCCGCAGAGATGCAGGCCGGTCTTGATCCGGATGTCGTTCGAGGTGGCCTGGGTGTCGACGACGCCCCGGCAGTCGGCGTCCGACGGCGCCGCCGCCGAGCCCTTCCACACGAGCGCCTTCGCGCCGTTGTCGGGCCGCAGCATGTGGTCGCCGAACGGGTAGACGGCGAAGTCGTTGTCGCCGTTGATCTCGGACTCCACCGGCGGCGCCGCGTCGAGGTCCTTGTCCTCCACGTACGTGATGACCAGCGTGCCCTGCCAGGCGACCGTGCCGGGCGGCGCCGTGGAGGGAGCGGGGGTGGTCGGGGCGGTCGTGGCCGGGGCGGTCGTCGCCGGCGGGGCCGTCGGCGTCTCCGGGGAATCCGGTGCCCCCTGGCCCTCGGTGGCGTCCGTCGCGGGCCCGCCGGCCGGCCTGTCGTCGGCCGACGGGGCCGCCGAGCTCGGCCCCGGGGCCGGAGCGGCCTCGGGGCGGTCGTCGCGGGTGTTCACCAGATAGGTGCCGGCGACGCCGATCACGGCCGCCACCAGCGTCGCCGCCGCGCCGATCCAGGCGCCCCTGTGCGCGGGCGGCCGGACGGGCGGAGCGCTCGGGGGCGGCGGGGTGTTCGGGGGCGGGGTGTTCGGGGGCGGGGTGTTCGGGAACTGCGCGGTGCTCTGGGGCGGGGCGCTCGGGGGCGGCGGGGTGCTCGGCGGCCGGGTGCCGTAGGTCCCGTACCCCGGCGTCTGCTGCGGGTGTCCCTGGGGCGGGTGTCCCTGCGGGTGCCCCTGCGGCGGCCAGTCCCGGCCCGGCTCGTGGCTGCTCATCCTGTCCCGTCCCCCTGTGTGTCCGTGTCGCTGTGTGACTGTGCCGCAGTTCAGCTGTGTGGCGGTTCAGCTGTGCCGCCGTGCACCTGACCTGCGCACCCGCGCGTCGATCTTCGGCGGGCAGGTCAGGGTACCCAGCCGTCCTGAGGTCCCGTCATGCCGGTTGCGCGCAGGACGCGTTCGGGCGGGCCGGGGCGTCAGGCGCGGTGGTCGCGGGGCGGTTCGGGGGAGCGGGGGCGTTCCGCGTCGGAGCCGCAGAGCTCGGCGTTGAGCTCCTCGACCAGCTTCACCAGATCCGTGGGACGGTCGGGCCCCCACCAGTCGCCGAGGAGTTCGGCGAGGGACTCCTCACGGGCCTTCGCGAGGCGGACGGCGGTCATGACGCCCTCCTCGGTGAGGACCAGCTGGAGCCCCTCGCGCCGGGCGAGCTGCCGCCCCTCGACCTCCCGGGCCGCGTCGGTGATGACCCGCAGCGGCACGGGGGCGGCCTCGGCGAGCCGCGCGGGTTCCACGGTGCCGTGGCGGCGGATGCGCAGCAGCAGCCAGCTGGAGGCGGGGCGCAGGTCGAGCCCCGCGCGGGCGGTGATCGTCTCGTAGATCTCCTTGCGGCCCTCGCGGGAGCCGAGCACCGACAGGGCGCGGGCCGCCTCCTCGTACGAGGAGCGCTCGACGGGGTTGGAGGCGAGGGTCTGGCTGGTGTCGGGCGCGGTCACGGAGCCCCGGAGCGGATCCTCCTTGAGGAACCAGGCGACGACGAACGCGACGAGGACGACCGGCGCCGCGTACAGGAACACGTCCGTGATGGAGGTGGCGTACGCGTGGAGGACCTCGGGCCGCAGTTCGGGCGGGAGCTGCGCGACCGCGCGCGGGTCGGCGGCGACCTGGCCGGGTCCGGCGCCCTGGGGCAGCTCCGTACCGGCCTCGGCGGCCCGGGCGAAGACGTCCTCCAGCTTGTGGGTGAGCCGGTTGGTGAAGATCGTGCCGAAGACGGCGACGCCGAAGGACGCGCCGATGGAGCGGAAGAAGGTCGCGCCGGAGGTGGCGACTCCCAGGTCCTCGTATCCGACGGCGTTCTGCACGACGAGGACGAGCACCTGCATGACCAGGCCGAGGCCGGCGCCGAAGACGAAGAAGTAGAGGCTCATCTCCCAGGTGGGCGTGGTCTCGGTCAGCTCGTTGAGGAGGAGCAGGCCGAGGCCGGTGATGGCGGTGCCGGCGAGGGGGAAGACCTTCCAGCGGCCCGTCCGCGACACGATCTGCCCGGAGACGGTCGAGGTGAGCAGCAGGCCGACGACCATCGGGAGCATGTGGACGCCGGACATGGTCGGGGTGACGCCCTGGACGACCTGGAGGAAGGTCGGCAGGTAGGTCATCGCGCCGAACATCGCGAAGCCGACGACGAAGCTGATGACCGAGACCAGCGTGAAGGTCCGGATCCGGAAGAGCTTGAGCGGGAGGACGGGCTCGGCGGCCCGCCGCTCGACGGCCACGAAGCAGACGAGGAGGACGGCGCCGAGCACCGCGAGCCCGATGATCTGCGGGGATCCCCACGCCCAGGTGGTGCCGCCGAGGGAGGCGACGAGGACCAGGCAGGTGGCGACCGAGGCGATGAGGAAGGTGCCGAGGTAGTCGATGGTGTGGCGGGTGGAGCGGACCGGGATGTGGAGGACGGCGGCGATGACGAAGAGGGCGACGACGCCGATGGGGAGGTTGATGTAGAAGACCCAGCGCCAGGAGAGGTGCTGGGTGAAGAGCCCGCCGAGCAGCGGCCCGAGGACGCTGGTGGCGCCGAAGACGGCGCCGAAGAGCCCCTGGTACCTGCCGCGCTCCCGGGGCGAGACGAGGTCCCCGACGATCGCCATCGACAGCACCATCAACCCGCCGCCGCCGAGGCCCTGGACCGCGCGGAAGGCGATGAGCTGCGGCATGTCCTGCGCGATGCCGCAGAGCGCGGAGCCGATGAGGAAGAGGACGATCGCGGCCTGGAAGAGCTTCTTCCGCCCGTACTGGTCGCCCAGCTTGCCCCACAGCGGGGTGGCGGCCGTCGAGGCGAGCATGTAGGCGGTGACCACCCAGGAGAGGTGCTCCATGCCGCCGAGCTCGCTGACGATCGTCGGCAGGGCGGTGGAGACGATCGTCTGGTCGAGGGCGGCGAGCAGCATGCCCAGCAGCAGCGCCCCGATCGCGACGAGGACGGTGCGGTGGCTCTGCCCCTCGCCGGGGACGGGCGCGGGCTCCCCGCCGAGCTGAGGCGGACTGGTCTCCTGGGCCATGGGCGTCTCCCTGCGCGTCGCGTCGCTCCCGGGCGTGGTCTCCATCCTGAGTCGAATGTCCGGATATGGCCTGCGGAGGGTGCGGGTGTTCACCCGGCAGCGGGGGGTGGTGTGCCGGTGGCCTGCATAATCACTGCCAGTTGCTTGGGGAGGGGACAGATCATGACCGGACAGGCATGTCCTGAATGTGGTGGACAGAGACCGGGCTGCGCCTGCGCCCGCGCGGAGCTGGCGGCGGCCGAGGACTTCGACCCGCTCCGCATCAGGCCGTACGTGACACTGGACGCCCAGGAGGAGTCGGGGGGCGGGGCGGACCGGCTGGACGGGGCGGGGGCTCAGGACGGGGCGGGTGCGCTCCGTGGGCCGGGCGGGCCGGGCGGGCTCGGCGGGGCTGAACTGGGCGAGGCGGGTGACGGGGGTGACCCGCCGACGACGCAGTTGCGGGCGATCGGGGCCGGAGCGGCCGGGTTCGGCGACGGACAGGGGGATGCGGACGCCCCGTACGGCTCCCCTTCGCACGAGTCCCCTTCCTACGGGTCCGCTCCGTACGAATCCCCTTCACACGGGTCCCGTTCGCACGGGTCCCGTTCGCACGGGTCCGCTCCGTACGAGTCCGCTCCGTACGAGTCCGCTCCGTACGGCTCCGAGGGCGGGGCGCACGAGACGATGCCGCTGCTGCTCGGCGGGGTCGGCGACGGGGCTCGCGGCGAGGGCCCCGGATCGGCCGGGGCGCGGGGCGGGCGGAAGGCGCGGCGGCGCGGCGGGGTGGTCGTGGGCGTCGCGGCGGTGGCCGTGGTCGGCACGGCCGCGCTCGCGGCGGCGGTGCTGAGCGGCGGCGAGACCGCCGACCGGTCGCTGGCGCCCGAGGTGGTCACCAGCGCGTCCCTGAACCTCGCCGTCCCTGAGGAGACGCCGTCCTCGGGCGCGCCGTCGCCGAGCGACACACCCTCCCGTACACCGTCCCCGAGCACGTCCTCGCCGACGGCGACCCCGTCGACGACGTCGGCGTCCCCGTCCCCGTCCTCCTCCCCTTCCGCCACCGCCTCCGCTTCGGCGCCGGTGTCCGCGTCTGCGGCGCCGACGGCGGCCGGCTCGGCGTCCGCCACCGGCGGCCCGGCCTCCTCGGAGAGCCCGTCCACGACCCCGGAGACCTCCGCCGCCCCGACGACCGCCTCCCCCACCCCTTCCCACACGGACGCCGCCGAGGGGGCGGCCCTGAGCGTCGGCGACACGGGCCCCGAGGTGCGCGAGCTCCAGCTGCGCCTGCGGATCCTGTGGGTGTACCTGGAGGAGGCCGACGGGGTGTTCGACGGGAACCTGCGCGACGCGCTGATCCAGTACCAGAGCCGTTTCTGGCGCCTGAAGGACCCCGAGGGCGTGTACGGCCCCCACACTCGGCGCGAGCTGGAGCGGGACACCGAGGGGTACTACGACCAGGGCTGACGGAGGTCACAGGGGGGCGAGTGGCCAAGACCGCCCTCCTTTTTGTATCGTGAAGAAACAAAGTGGCCCCGCCCGCACTCCCTGACCGGCGGGCGGGACCGCTTCGTTCTCCGCACCACCCCCCTGGAGACCCCATGGCCGCCACCCCGGCAACGCTCACCGCCCGCGCCCTCCTGCTCGACATGGACGGCACCCTGGTCAACTCGGACGCTGTCGTCGAGCGCTGCTGGCGCCGCTGGGCGGACCGGCAGGGGCTGGACGCCGGCGAGGTGCTGAAGGTGGTCCACGGCCGCCAGGGCTACGCCACGATGGCGGTCCTCCTCCCGGACCGCCCGATGGCCCAGAACCACGCCGACAACGCGGTGATGCTCGCCGAGGAGACCGCCGACGTCGACGGCGTCGTGCCGGTGCCCGGCGCCCCCGCCTTCATGGACGCGATCGCGTCCGTCCCGCACGCCCTGGTGACCTCGGCGGACGAGGCTCTCGCCCAGGCCCGGATGGGCGCGGCGGACCTGCGGATGCCGGTGACCCGGGTGACCGCCGAGCAGGTCGGCGCGAGCAAGCCGGACCCGGAGGGCTTCCTCAAGGGCGCCGCCGAGCTGGGCGTCGACCCGGCCGACTGCGTGGCCTTCGAGGACTCCGAGGCGGGCATCCAGGCGGCGAAGGCCGCCGGCATGCGCGTCGTGGGCGTGGGCCCGCGCGCGGCCGCCCAGTCCCCCGACCTCCACGTCCAGGACCTGACCTCTCTCCACGTCACCACCGCCCCGGACGGAACGATCACCCTCAGCACGTCGGGCGCCTGACGCCCCCGGCCCCGGGCAGGGCGTCCCGGCGGCCGACCGCGCGCCCGGGCGAGCCCGACGGCGTGTCCGCCGCACCACGTGAGGGCGCGGGTCCGACGACCCGCGCCTTCTTCGTGCGCCGCGACCGCCAGGCGTGAGGACGGACGGGGCGCCGCCGACCCGCCCCCGGTCGCCGTGCCCGCCGACGGGCACGCCGGCACACCCCTCCCCCAGGGCGTACGCACGCACCCGGACGCCTTCGCGTCGAGGCGCTCACGCCGCGCCCTCTGCCGTCCGACGACCCTCCCGCCTCCTCGACGGGCCGCACGGCAGCACCGTCCACCCAGCCCGCGCTGAACGCCCGGCACGCACGAGGGCGGCGCACCCACACGCCGTACGGCGCCGCCCCCGGTGACACACCGGCCCCGGGCCCCGCGACACCGGCCGACACGCCCACCGCCACCAGGCCGTCCCGCCGCCCGACCCGCCTGCCGCGGTCCGCCGCACATCTCCGCGCGCCCACCCTCGGAGCCGTACCGGCACAGCCTGCCCACCCCGGGAGCCGCAGCGGCACGACTCGCCCCCCTCGACGCCCCACGAGGGTGGCCCACCCCCTCCGGCCACCACGACGTCGACCCGAGCCAGGCGCTCCCCCACGCCCCACTCACCCCACACACCGCTCGCCCCCGGCGCGGCCCCGAGGCCCCCGCCGTCCCCCACCCCTCCCGCCCGAAATCGGGGCTTGCGCGGCGGAATTCCGACTCTGCGGAATCGATCCGGCGGAATCCGACGCTCCGTCAGAACACGTCGCACCTCTTGATGTGACGTGTCCATGTCGCCACTCTGTTACCTGGCGCACCCCTCAGCGAAACCTCGCGCCGCCACGATGACCGGGCGCCGCCCGGTACCGCACGGGACCGGCCGAACCGCCAAGGTCCCACCGAATCAAGGGAGTTCCCCATGCCCGTCGGCAAGGTCTACGCGCGTCGAGCCGCCGTGCTCGCCTCCACCGCCGCCCTCACCCTGACCGGCCTCGTGACCGCCGCGCCCTCCGCGCAGGCCGCGATGCCGACCCCGGTCAGCGCCGCGACCGCCCGCACCTACCTCGCCTCCCTCACGGTGAAGGCGGAAGGTTCCCTCACCGGATACAACCGTGACCTGTTCCCCCATTGGATCACCCAGTCGGGGGCCTGCAACACCCGCGAGACCGTCCTCAAGCGCGACGGCTCGGGTGTCGTCACCGACTCCAGCTGCGCCTCGGTCAGCGGCAGTTGGTACTCCCAGTACGACGGAGCCACCTGGACCGCCGCCTCCGACCTCGACATCGACCACGTCGTGGCACTCGCCGAGGCATGGCGTTCGGGCGCCAACTCCTGGAGCACCAGCCAGCGCCAGGCGTTCGCCAACGACCTCAGCCGGCCGCAGCTCATAGCCGTGACCGACAACGTGAACCAGGCCAAGAGCGACCTCGACCCCGCCGAGTGGCTGCCTTCCCGCACCGCGTACCGCTGTACGTACGCCCGCGCCTGGGTGCACGTGAAGCACCACTACGGCCTCAGCGTCGACTCCGCGGAGAAGAGCGCCCTCCAGTCCGTCCTCAACGGCTGCTGACCACACCCCTCCTGACGCCGCGCCGGCACGAAACCGGCGCGGCCCGGACTCGACACACGCGGCCACGCGAGCACGGACGGACACCGACGAGCGCCGACGGGCACTGACGGACATCGCCGAGCACTGCGCGAGCGCCACACAAGTGCCGCACGGGTACCGCACGGGCACCGCACAAGTCCCGCGTAAGCGCCACATAAGAAACGGCGTGAAATCGGCGCGCCTGTGGTCCAGACCTGAGCCACTCTGGTCCAGACCAGAGCGGCCCTCCCCAGGCGCGCCCCACGGAAGGGAGATGTTTGAACTTGCAAGTACTACTCAGGGGAGCCTAACCTGGCGGCCGTTCGGTACCAGTCCCCCATGCCCGCCCCCTCCCCGGGACGGGCCGGCCGAAGGAGTTCCCCCCACCATGAGCACCCTCACCAACCGCCTGAACCAGGCGCAGCCCTACGCGCTCGGCCTCTTCCGGATCGTCGTCGGCCTGCTCTTCGCCTGCCACGGCGCCGCCTCGCTCTTCGGCGTCCTCGGCGGCGCGATGGGCGGCGGCACCGTCCCCACCGGCGCCTGGCCCGGCTGGTACGCGGCGGTGATCCAGCTCGTCTGCGGCGGTCTCGTCCTCCTCGGCCTCGGCACGCGCGGCGCGGCCTTCATAGCGTCGGGCTCGATGGCGTACGCGTACTTCTGGGCCCACCAGTCCGAGGCGCTCTTCCCGCTCCAGAACGGCGGCGAGCTGTCCGCCCTCTTCTGCTGGACCTTCGCCCTGCTGATCTTCACGGGCCCCGGCGGCCTCGCCCTCGACGCCCTCTTCGGCCAGAAGGGCGCGAAGGGCGCCCAGCAGCACGACCCGAACGCACAGGGCACCGAGAAGCAGGGCACCCCGGTCGCCGCCTGACCGCACCCCCGCTCTCTCCCGCTCCCCCGCTCCCGCCGAACTGCCCCCGCCCCCGCCCTCTCCTCGCGCCTGCCCCTGTGCCCGCCCCTGGGCCTGCCCCTGGGCCTGCCCCTGGGCCTGCGCCGGACAAGCCGCTCCCCGGGCCCCCGCCGGCACCACCCGGCGGGGGCTCCGCGAGACCCCGGCCGATGCCCGGCGGGGGTTCCACCGCCGCCCGCGGCACCCACCCGGCGGGAGCAGGGGCATCGGCGCGTAGGCTCTGGCCCTGTGAATCTGCTCGACAGCATGGGCTCGCTGAGGTCGCTGACCGCGGGCCCGTGGATCTATCCCGTGGTGGCGACGTCGATCCTGCTCGACGTCTTCCTGCCCGTTCTGCCGAGCGGCTTCCTCGTGATCTCCGCCGCCACGGCCGCCTCCGCCTCCATCGGCGCGGCCACGGCCCCCGCGGACGTCCCCTCCCTGCTGCCGCTGCTGCTCACCGCGGCGGCGGCCTCGATGCTCGGCGACTTCCTGGCGTACCGGCTGGCGCTGCGCGGCGGCCGGCGGCTGGACGGCGCGATAGCCCGCTCCCGCCGCCTGACCGTGGCGCGGGAACGTCTCGGCACCGCCCTGGCCCGGGGAGGCGGCTTCATCGTGGTCCTGGCCCGCTTCGCCCCGGCGGGCCGCTCCGTGGTCTCCCTGGGCGCGGGCGCGGCGGGGCGGCGCCCCGAGGAGTTCCTGCCCTGGTCCGCGCTGGCGGCGGTGATCTGGGCCTCGTACAGCGTGGGGCTCGGCTGGCTGGGCGGCGCGTGGCTGGGCGCGACCTGGTTCAGCGCGGGGGTGTCGACCCTGGCGCTCCTGCTGGCGGGCGGACTGGCCGGTTACCTCATACGGCGTCCGGGCGCGGCTCCGGCTCCGGCGTCGTGACCTGAGGGTGGTGGTGCGCTCCTCTCACCTCCAGGGTGGCGAGGAGCCGGGCGGTCGCGTCGGCGATCTCCTCCACGGCCCGGTCGAAGACCTCCCGGTTGTGCGCGGCGGGGGCGCGGAAGCCGGAGACCTTGCGGACGTACTGGAGCGCGGCGGCGCGGATGTCGTCCTGGGTCGCCTCATGGGGCAGGACGGGCGGGCGGAGCGTCTTGATGCTGCGGCACATGCCTCCAGTGTGACGCGCCCCACTGACAACGGCGGGACGGCGCCGGACAGCGGCGGGATGTCGCCGGAGGCGGCGGGACGGCCGGCAGGGCTGCACCACGGCCGACCGGAGCCGGCGGGGCGGCCGGGAGCGGCGGGGCAGTCGGGGAAGGCGGCCGGACTGTCGGGGAAGCTGGCCGAGCCCCCTGGAGAACGGCGTCCGGGCAACCGGGCAGCGGCGTCCAAGCCCCCGGAGGGCGGCGGCATGGTTCAGTTCAGGCCACGGCGGCTGCGCGCGTTGATCTCGGCGGCGCGGGCGCGGAGCTCGCGCAGGGGCGTGGCGAGCTGGACGTCGCCGGGCTCGGCCTCCCACTCGCCGCCGCCGTGGACGGCGCGGATCAGGAAGCGCCCGGAAGCACTCCGCACGAAGAAGCCGACCCGCCCCGTGGCGGTGTCGCGGACGAGGTCGCCGACCTCGGGCACTGGCTGCACGCAACCCCTCCGTCCCGTCCCGCACGCTGCATGGGGACACCCAGGGAAACGCGGAGACCCCGCCCTGTCAACGTATCTCTAGAGATGTCCCCCGATGGATGGATCACGAGGGCAGGACGGCGCACACGTGTGCACCCTGGGCTCGGGGAGCCCCTTAGGGTGTCCCGCAGACGAAGGGAGTGGTCCACCCGTGACCGACCAGGACGGCACTCGTCGGCCCAAGTACCAGCGCATCGCGGATGAGTTGAGGACGGCTATCGAGTCCGGCGACTTCGCGCCGGGCGACCGGCTCCCCGGCGAGAACGACCTCATGTCCACCTACGAGGTGGCCCGGATGACCGCCCGCCAGGCCCTCGCGGTCCTGCGCGGCGAGGGCCTCACGGAGGCCCGCAGAGGGGCCGGTGTCTTCGTCCGCGCCTTCCGGCCGCTGCGCCGCCGCGGCATCCCGCGCCTCGCCGGGGACGGCTGGGGCGGCGGCCGCTCGGTGTGGGCGGCGGAGGTGGAGAACCGGGCTCTGGTGGTGGACCAGATCGTGGTGTCGGAGGAGGAGGCCGGGAGCCGGATTGCGGACGCCCTGGACCTGGCGCCGCACACCCCCGTCTGCGTCCGCAGCCGGCGCTTCGTCCTGGACGACAAGCCGGTCCTGCTGTCGGTCTCGTACCTCTCCGCCGAGCTGGTCCGCGGCACGCCCGTGGCCCGGCCCGACACGGGCCCCGGCGGCACGTACGCCCGCCTCGGCGAGCTGGGCCACCGCCCGGTCCGCTTCCGCGAGGAGATCCGCTGCCGGATGCCGACGGCGGACGAGACCGACCGCCTGACCCTCCCCCCGGGCACCCCGGTGGTCCTCATCGGCCGCACGGCCTTCACGGACCAGGGCCGGCCGGTCGAACTCAACGAGATGACCCTGGACGCGTCGTCCTACATCCTGGAGTACGACTTCGACGCGTGAGACACCGCCGGCGGCGGCCTCCTCACCCCTCCCGAGCGGCGGGAACCTCCCCCTTCCCCTGCCCGCCCCCCTGAAGATCGGCGCTGACCTGCCCGCCCAGCGTCATCACGTTCAGCGTGGCGGCGTTCTCGTTGGCGATGGCCTTCTCGACCCGGGCGACGAGCAGGGTGAACGCATCCCGCTCGAACAGCCCCCGGTAGGGCCCGACCCGGGTCTCGAAGTAGACCCGCTCGTACCCGAGCAGCTGCTCGGTGGACCGGTAGTTCTTCCACTGCTCGCGATACCGGTAGACGCTCTCCAGGGACACCGCCGCGACCACGACCACGCTCAGCACGGTGGCGGTGACCCGGGCGAACCCGGCGTCCAGGTTCACGAACACCGGCACCAGCGCCCCGCCCACGACGGACACGGTCCGCATCCGCAGATGCATCGCCTTCATCCGCGTCGCCTTGACGTCGTACCACTCCTGATACTGCGCGAGCCGCCCCTCGACATACCCGTGCGCCGTCATGTCCCCACCGCTCACGCCCACTTCGGGCGCGTCCCCCACGTCGACCATCCCCGGAGTAGACCCGCCCGGCGTCCCCCCGGTCAACTCACCACCCCGTTCCCCCCGAACACCCCGGCGCGATACGTTCCCCCCGCCCACCACCACTCCACCCGAGGAGCCGTCATGACGACCACTTCCCCCCGCACCCGCCTCGCCCTGGCCCTCCTCGCCACCACAGCCGCCGCCCTCACGACCCTCCTGACCACCCCCACCTCCACCACCACCGACGCGAGCGACCGCGAAACGGGCACGGTCAAGCCCGTCACCCTGGCCAAGTCGGCAGGCGACAAGAAGGTGGACGTCATCAAGTAGCCCCCGGAACCACACCGAAGGCCCCGAACCATGATCGGTCCGGGGCCTCGGCACCGGTGGGCGCGGACGGTTTCGAACCGCCGACATCTGCTGTGTAGGCCTGTCACCCGCACCTGATCCGTCACCGCAGCTCACCCCCACTGCACCCTGCGGCGGCTCCCCCTAGCCGTCGATCCCGCAGCGACCCTCCAGTGACCGTGGTCGACCGCTCGATCTGGCACACAACCGGCACGGGTGGGCTCGGAACGCGAACCGCTTGCTCACGTCAGACACTGCTCGTGCCGGCAGTCATCGTTTCGCCGGTGCAAGCGCCGCAGATCCTGCAAGGCGGCCATGGGAAACGGGTGCAGCATCCACTTCTCCAGGTACCCGTCCTCCCCGTGCTCCAGCAGTACGGCCTCGGCCGCTTCCTTCACCGCGTGGCACAACACGCCACGAGGCTGGGTGGACCTCCAGAGAAGGGTGCCGCCCGTCTCGTCAGGCGAACCCCAACTCACTGCCCCGTCCGGGAACTCAAAGACGTCGATGGCCACGTCCGCCCCTTGGCGCCGGAGCAGCCACCTCGTCTCCATGGGCTCGCGGTCGAACGAAAAGCGCTCACAGGACGAGTCCCCGTAGAGCCCCGTCATGGCGTAAAGCAGGTCGGCCAAGGCGTCCGTGCAGTAGCCGAAGTAGGTCTCATGCTCCGAAGCGCCGTCGGTAATCCGGTAGGTAACCCACCCAGGGCCGCTCAGTGCCCAGCTGAACTGAAGATTGCCCGCCATCCTTACCCCTCCCGAGTTGGTCGCAGGCCTGTCATCGGTTGACAGGGATCTCGTAGACGATCTCGCGCCCCGCCCAGCTATCTGCCATCGGGCTCTCCACCGCATCGAAGAGCACCACCAGCACATATCCAGCTCGAAGCCGTGGGGCATGTGAATCGGCTGCTCAGGAGCCGTCCCAGGTCGTGATCGACCGTCCCCGTTGATGTCAGAAGTGGACGCCGAAGGCCCCGGACCATGATCGGTCCGGGGCCTTCGCACTGGTGGGCGCGGACGGTTTCGAACCGCCGACATCTGCTTTGTAAGAGCAGCGCTCTACCCCTGAGCTACGCACCCGTGGAAGGCAACACAGTACATGGCGGACGGGTGGGTGGGGCAAACCCGTAGGGGTGGGGGGACAGCCCCACCACCGGGTGGGTGGGTTGCCGGATCGTGGGTGGGGGTGGGGGTGCGTAGGTTCGGAGGGTCGGGGTGTGTCGGGCGGTGCGGGGTTCTTGGGGGTTGTCGTGGGTGCTTGGCGGCGCGGGGTCGTCGGGGGTGTCGGGGTGCTGGTGCTTCTGGGCGGGGTCGTGGGGTGCGGGGGGCCGGAGGTGGAGGGGGCGCCTGTGGAGCGGCGGGCGTTCGCGTTCGGCGGGGAGGCGTTGGTGGTGGACGTGGAGGGGTCCGATGTGGAGGTCGTGCCCGATGACGTCGAGGACGTGCGGGTGGAGCGGCAGGTCGAGGGGTGGGTGTTCATGGGGACCGGGCCGAAGGCCAGTTGGGGGCTGGCGGACGGGCGGCTCTCGCTGAAGGTGGAGTGCGGCGGCGTCGCCTCGAACTGCGGGGCCGTGCACCGGGTGCGGGTGCCCCGCGCGGTGGCGGTGTCCGTCGAGGGGGACAACGGGGACGTGACGGTCGCGGGGTTCGCCACGCCGGTGAAGGTGCGCTCGGACAACGGGGACGTGCGGGTGCGGACCGTGTCCGGGCCGCTCGACATCGGGAGCGAGAACGGGGACGTGACCGTCGAGGCCTCCGCCACCTCCCCCGAGGTCGTGACCCGCTCCGACAACGGGGACGTGCGGATCACGCTCGGCTCCGTGCCCCGCCGGGTCGACGTCGCCGGCGAGAACGGTGACCTCACCGTCGCCCTGCCCTCCGCCGCGTACGACGTCACCGGCACCTCCGAGAACGGCGACCGCAGCATCGACGTCCCCGAGGGGCGCGGCAGCGGCCGCACCGTGAGCGTCCGCAGCGACAACGGCGACGTCGTCGTGCGCACGGCGAACTGATCGGCCCGTGTGTTCGTCCCTACCGGTGGGAGAATGAACCGGACGGGGCACGGCGGACACGGCACGGGAGAGGGACGTTGGCGGCGAGCGGCGAGACATCCTCGGGGGACGGTACGGCGCCCAGGACCGGTTCCACCTGGCGGCTGGCCCTCGCGCTTCCGCTGCTCGCCGTGGCGCTGCTGCCGCAGTCGTTCGCCGGCGGCGGGACCCGGCGGTGGTTCGGAGGGCGCGGGGAGGGTCAGCGGGCCGAGGCGCAGGCCGCGAAGGACGCCGCCGCCTCCGCCTTCTACGAGCTCGACACCGCCCAGCGCGGAATGCGGATCACCATCGAGACGATCACCGCCGTCGACGGGTCTCCGGAGGCGCAGCGGGCCGTCGAGGGGTTCGCGGCGCTGGGGCGGCGGATCGACGAGGTGTCGCACGCCTACATCTCCGCCGTCGACGCCCACGATCTCGACCGGGACGAGCTCGACGCCGGCACCGCCTCCCGGGCCCGGGCCGAGCTGACCCGTGCCAGGGAGGAGCTGGAACGGGTCAAGGAGGAGCTCGACCGCTTCGAGAGCGGGCTCGCTCCGCTGCTCGGACGGGCCGAGACCCAGCTCGCGCGGCTCGCGCCCGCCGTGGAGCGGGCGCGGCAGGCGCTGCGCGGGGCGAGCGACGCGCTCGACGCCGTACGCGGGAAGGGGCTGCGCGCCGACGATCTCGCGGCCCGGCTCGCCGCGCTCGGGCCCGAGCTGACCCGGCTCAACGAGGGAGCCGGCCGGCACGGCGTCGCCGAGACCCTCCAGCGGGCCGACCGGGTGCTGCGGGACGCCGAGGCGGTACGGGCCGAGGCCGAGCGGCTGCCGGAGCGGGCCGCCGAGATCGACAAGCGCCTGGTGTCCCTGCGGACCCGGGCGCAGGCGCTCACGACCCGGTCGGAGGCGGTCGAGCCGGTGCTCTCGGAGCTGCGCCGCCGGTACTCGGTGGCCTGCTGGCAGGACCTCCAGCACGTGCCGGAGCAGGCCGCCGAGGCCGTACGGCAGGCCGAGGAGCGGCTGGCGGAGGCGACGGCGGCGCGGGCCGAGCAGCGCTGGCCGGACGCGGTCGCGCTGCTCTCGACCGTACGGGCGCTGCTCGACACGACCGGGGAGGCCGTGTCGGCGGCCGGTGACCGGCTGCGGCGGCTCGACGCGGTCGCGAAGGACCCGAAGACGGAGACGGACCGGGCCAGGTTCGCGGTGCGGGACGCGCAGCGGCTCGCCATGGAGGGCCGGCAGCGGCCCGATCCGCGGCACGCCGGACCCCTCGACGAGGCCGTGGCCCGGATCGACCGGGCTGTCGCCGGGCTCGAGGGGCGCCACCCCGACTACTGGCACTTCCTGATGGAGCTGGAGGCCGTACGGGCCGCGGCCGCCACCGTCGTCACCGCCATCCGCGAGGAACGCGGCGCCGGTGCGCACTGAGTGGCGGTGCGCACTGAGTGGTGGTGCGCGGCGAGGGGCTAAGCGGTGATGCGCGTTGAGGTACTGACCGTGGTGCGCGTCGAGGGGTGGCGCGCCGAGCGGCGTGTTCTGAGCGGGCGGGGAGTTCCGTGCCCAGGAACGGGGGCCGCCAGGCGAAGCGCACCCCCGGCCGGAGCCCCCTGCCCGTCGCCCGTCCCCGCCGCTAACCTGGCCCCATGCCTCGTTACGAATACCGCTGCCGCACCTGTGGTGACACCTTCGAGCTGAGCCGGCCGATGGCCGAGTCCTCGGCGCCTGCCGCCTGCCCCGCCGGGCACGACGACACCGTGAAGCTGCTGTCGGCCGTGGCCGTCGGCGGCTCGGCCTCGGCCGGCCCCGCCCCGAGCGGTGGCGGGGGCGGCGGAGGCGGCTGCTGCGGCGGGGGCTGCTGCGGCTGACGTTCGGTCGAGCGCCGCGGGGCGGAAGGGGCGGAGGATCGTCTCCGCCGCCCCGCCGGAACGGCCTGGTCAGCCGAGTGCCGCCGCGCGGAAGCGGCGGAGGATCTCCTCGCCGGCCGCAACGCCCCGCTCCGCGAGGACGTGCAGGTGCGGGGCGGTCCACGCGCTGTCGGCGAGTTCGCCGTGGCCCGGGCGCCAGGCGCGGTCCGCGGCGAGCAGCAGGTCCGCGTCGAGGAGCGAGTCGCCGGCGGCGAGGGTGAGCGCGGCGCCGGTGCGCCGGGCGACCTCGCGGACGGCGGCGCTCTTCGTGAGCGGCTTCGGGACCGCGTACACCTTGCGGCCCTGGAGCGAGACCGTCCAGCCGCGGTCGCCGGCCCAGGCGCCGAAGCGGTCCAGCCAGTCCTCCGGAAGTCGCTCGCGCTCGACGACGAGGTAGGCGAAGAGGTCCTCGGCGACCCGGTGCTTGCGGACCCAGGACAGGTCCGTCGTCGCGGTGAGGTAGGCGCGGATCTCCGAGAGCGGCGCGCACTCGTCGGCGAGCCGGCGGACGACGGAGGCGTGCCAGTCGTCGTCGGTGACGCCGTCGACGAGGATGTGACCGCCGTTGGAGCAGATCGCGTACTTCGGTGTGGTGCCGGGGAGTTGGATGCGCTGGTACTGCTTGCGCGTCCTGGTCGTGGTGGGCACGAAGACGGTCTCGGCGGTGAGGCGCGCGAGGAGCTCGGCGGCCTCCTCGGTCATGTACGAGAGCGGCTTGGACTCGTGGACCTCGACGCACAGCAGCCGGGGCGCCTGCGCGTCCGGCATGCCGAGGGCGAGGGCCGCGGTCGAGTAGATCAGGGTGCGGTCGAGGTCGCTGGCGACGAGCGTCGTCCCGGAGACGGGCGCGGGCGCGGAGGCGCGCGCGGACTCGGAGTCGGGAGCGGATGCGGGCGCGGAGACGGGCGCGGGCGCGGAGACGGGAACAGAGACGGAGGCGGGCGCGGAAGCGGGGGCGGTGGCGGTGGCCGGGGTGGTGGCGAAGGCGTTCATCGGGACACCACTGCCTTGCCGTCGGCGCCTGTCGCACCCCGTGTGTACTGGGGGTGGATCAGGCCCACGCAGGTGTACGGGAGGTCGTCGACCTCCTCGACCGGGACGCCGCGCTGCTCCGCGAGCAGGCGGACGTGGGCGAGGTCGGCGCCGGCGCCGCGTCGGGCGAGGATCTTCCAGGGGACGCGTCGGAGGAGGACGCGGGTGGTCTCGCCGACGCCCGGCTTCACCAGGTTGACGTCGTGGATCCCGTACTCCTCGCTGATCCGCTCGACGGCCGCCCAGCCCTCCCAGGTGGGGGTGCGGTCGCCGGCGAGGAGGTCCTTCACGTCGCGGTCGACGGTGTCGGCGACCTCGTCGAAGCGGGCCTCCACGGCGTCGAGGAAGGCGTTCGAGACGTCGGCGCCGGCCAGGTCGCGGTAGAACTTGGCGCCGTGGAAGTCGTCCGCGCCGACCAGGTCGGAGCGGAGCACCGTCCGGGATATCAGGCCGGAGACGGTGGAGTTGAGGCAGGCGGAGGGGATGAGGAAGTCCTCGCGGGTGCCGTAGGTGCGGACGCAGGAGCCGGGGTCGGCGAGGACCGCGATCTCCGGGTCGAAGCCGGCGAACTCCTCGGACTCCCGCAGGGCGGCGGCGAGTTCGCGGGTGATCGCGCCCTTGCCGGTCCAGCCGTCGACGAAGACGACGTCGGACGGGTCGTGGTGGGCGGCGAGCCAGCGCAGGGCGTTGGCGTCGATGCCGCGGCCGCGGACGATGGAGACGGCGTAGTGGGGCAGTTCGAGGCCGTGGCGGCGGTGCGCCCAGCGGCGCATGAGGACGCCGACGGGGGTGCCGGCGCGGGCGAGCGAGACGAGGACCGGAGGGCCGGGGCGGCCGGCCTTCTCGGCCAGGACGGTCTCGGTGACGGTGCCGACCGCGTGGGCGATGCGGGCGGCGGAGGACTCCAGGGCGCTGTGGAAGAGCTCCTGGTAGCGGGCGCTCGGCTGGTACTCGACGGGCAGCGACTCGGCGTAGTGCGCGCCGCCGCTCTGGATGGCTTCCTCGCGTTCCTCGGTGGGCGCCTCCAGCTCGACGTCCGAGAGGTCCTGGAGCAGCCAGCCGACCTCCTCGGGGGCGTACGAGGAGAAGGTCGGGCCGCGGAGGGGCTCGGGCAGCATGGAGCTCCTTTCGGGAGCTTCGGATCCGATGGCTACGGATGATCCGACGGCTACGGATGACCGGATCGACTCGGATGATCCGATCGCTTCGGATTCGGTTTCGGCGACCGGTTCCACGGCCGCCTGCGGGTGCGGGTGCGGTGCGGAGGGCGACGCGGCCCGCGGCGCGTACGACGGGACGACCGCCAGGACGACGTGCGGGATGTGGGCGGCGAGCTGGGCGAGCAGGCCCTCGGGGGCGTGCAGCTCCGGGGTGTCGGCGGCCGAGTCGACGACGGCGACGACGGCGTCGTAGCCGCCGCCCGCCACGTTGTAGGCGTACCGCTCGCCGGGGCCGTCGGCGGGGGCGTCGTGGGCGGGGAAGACGAGCCGGGTGCGGATGGCGTAGCCGGGGTCGTCGACGGCGAGGACGGGCGAGCGGGTGGTGGTGGAGTAGCGGACGTCGAGTCCGGCGTCCTCCAGGGCTCCGGCGAGCCGCAGCGGCGCGTACATCAGTTCCTCGAAGCCGAGGACGAGCACGCGGGGGGCGCGGGGGGCGCCGCCGGGGGCCGGGGCCGTCGTACCGACGGCGAGCGCCTCGGTGAGGGCGTCCGTCATCACCGGCAGGGCCGCCTCCAGGCGGGCGCGGTGGGCGGGCGTGAAGCCGTGCCGGCCGCCGTCGGGGAGCTCGGCGGGCCAGTCGAGGTCGACGCGTACGGGGGTGGCGACGGCCGCGTACCCGCCGCGGGAGCGCGGTGCCGGGGCGGTCCCGCCGGCGGGCTCGTGCCGGGCGACGAGCTCCTGGCCCTTCTCCAGGACGCCGTCCGGGAGGCCGACGGTGCCGGCGGCGAGGCTGATCAGGTCGACGCGGGCGCCTATCTCGGCGGCGAAGCCGGTGAGCCGGTCGCGGTCGGCGGGGGCGCGCATGTCGACCAGGGCGACGACGACGTACCGGTCACGGGGGTAGCGCTCGTGGAGGCCGCGGATGGTGTTGAGGACGGTGTTGCCGGTGGAGAACTCGTCGTCGACGAGGACCAGGGGGCCCTTGCCCGCCAGCAGCTCGGGGTCCTCGGGGAGGAGGAGGTGCGAGGTGGCGTGGGAGTGGGACTCCTCGAAGCCGCCCGCGGTGGCGACGCCGGCGACGGGGCGGCGGGTGGAGTGGAGGTACGGGGCGGTGCCGAGGCCGTCGGCGACGGCGTGGCCGAGGGCGGTGGCGGTCTCCGCGTAGCCGAGGACGACGGCGTTCTCGGCCTCGTCGGCGCCGAGGAGCTCGCGGACGCGCAGGCCGAGGCCGAGGCCGGAGCCGTAGACGACGGAGGGGTGCTGCGGCACGTGCTTGCCGAGCACGCTGGAGACGAGCAGGTGGGCCCGCTTGGGGTTGCGGCGCAGCGCGAGGCCGAGGAGCGCCGTCAGATCCTCGTCGCCGACGAGCTCGACGCCGAGTCGCTCCGCGACCCATGTTCCGGTCCACACCACGTCGCCGCGGTCCTTTCGTTCGGCCGGCCAGGAGGCCGGCGGTGAGGGCAGTCAGCCGGCGAGGCCGGCGGTGAGCAGTTCCACGAAACCGACGTCCTCGCGGGCGACGCCGAAGACCTCGGCGCGGACGAGGGTGCGCTCGGCCCAGGCGCGGTGCGGTTTCACTTCGTTCATCTTGTTCGTGTAGGCGGAGCGGAGCACTCCGCCGCCGTCCCGCTCGGGCCGGAGGATGTCCTGGGCGTCGCTCCACTCCTCGTGGCTGACCACGGAGAGCGCGTGGACGGGCAGCACGTGGGTGGGGTGGATGCAGGTCTTGCCGAGGAGGCCGTTGGCGCGGTCGAGCTCGATCTCGCGGAGCAGGCCGTCCATGTCGTGCTCGATGAGGGCGGTGCGCAGGTCCTCGGCGCGGCCCTCCAGGAAGGGGCTGCGGCGCAGCTGGGGCTTGAAGATGCGCTCGCCGGGGCGGAAGTACTCCCAGACGGGTCCGGTGATGGTGAAGCCGGTGCCGTCGGCGCGGCCGAGGACGTTGACGACGTCGGCGATGACGTGGGCGACGACCTTGACGTCGTAGGCGGTCATGTCGGGTGAGCGGCGGAGTCCGTAGGCGGAGCAGAAGTCGGTGACGCCGAGGCGGAGGGCGAGGACGTGCTCGCGGTACTTCTCGGTGATCGAGGCGATGCCGGCGAGGGTCTCGGCCCGGGTCTCCAGGTGGAGGAGCTCGGGGGACTCCAGGACGGGCATGGCGTAGAGGCGGCGCCCGGCGGTGTGCTCGGCCCGGGTGAGGGCTTCGAGGAAGGCGGCGCCGCGGGCCTCGGTGAATTTGGGCAGTACGAATCCGGCCAGCAGGCCGATCGTGTCGCCGAGGCGGGCGGTGAGGTCGGTGATCTGGTGGGGTTCGCGGACGCGGACGAAGAGGAGGGGTACGTCGGGGCCGCCGGCGGCCCGTGCGTCGGCGAGGTCGCGGAACTGGCGGACCAGGTTCTCCTCGCCGGCCTCGACGTCGGCGTCGCTGATCGAATCCTCCAGGCAGAGGACCATGGAGACGACTCCGCGGGCGGCCTGCTTGCGGATGTCGTCGGCGAGCCGGGGCCGGGTGGCGGGGCTGTAGAGGGTGGCGCCGAGGGCTACCGCGAGCGTGCGTGCGGGCGAGTCGGCGGTGAACTCGGCCGGCTCGTGGTGGAACAACCCGTTCCGCACCGCGGACGGGATGTGCCCGAAATGACGCATGTGAAGCCCCCGTCTGGTTGCCTGGGCCGTGTTGATAGGTGGCCGGTAATAGTACGTAGGTGCGGGTGTCCGTAGTTCCCACCCTGCATGAAATCCAGGTAACTCGTCCCCGTCGGACACCCCGCTTCCCCTTGGTTCCGCCCGGTGGACTCTCCGTGATCCCGCCAGGTGAACCCCTCCGGCTCCGCCGGCCGGGCGCCGCCCGACCCGCCGGGTGGACCGCCTCCCTCCGATTCCGCCGGGTGCGTTCCCTCCGATTCCGTCGGGTGCACCCCTCCGGCTCCGCCGACCGGACGCCCCTCGATCCCACCAGGTGGACTCCCTCCCTCCGATTCCGTCAGGTGCACCCCTCCGGCTCCGCGTCCCGGACGCCCCCGGTTCCGCCGGATGGACGGGTGCGGGCGCGGCCCTCGCGGCGTCCGGGACGCGACCGGTGGCGGCGGCTCCGCTACACGTGGTGCCCCCGCGTTGTCCCCCGGTCGGGCAGGAGGGCAGGATGGCCGTCATGACGCACGCGATGCTGAAGGGCTCCAACGTCCCTCTCGACACCGCGGCCGTACGGGCCGTGCTCCGCTGGACCCCGGGCCCCGGGGTCCCCGACGTGGACGCCTCCGCCCTGGTCCTCGGTCCCGACGGGCGGTGCCGCTCCGACGAGGACTTCGTCTTCTACAACCAGCCCCGCCACCCCTCGGGCCTGGTGCGGCGGCTGCCGAAGAAGCGGGTCGCGGACGGGCTGACGGACACCGTCGAGGCCGACCTCGGGGCGCTCGCCCCCTCCATCGACCGGGTGGTCCTCGCCGCCTCCTCGGACGGCGGGACCTTCCGCTCGGTGACGGACCTGCGGATCGTGCTGTACGACGCCACCGTCGCGCCCGAACGGGAGCTGGCGCTCTTCGACGTGACGGCGGAGACCGGCGAGGAGACCGCGGTCATCTGCGGCGAGCTGTACCGCCGCGGCGAGGGGTGGAAGTTCCGCGCGGTCGGCCAGGGCTATCCGACCGGTCTGGTGGGTCTGGCGACGGACTTCGGGATCTCGGTCGACGAGGACGCCGAGGAGCCGGACGGCGCGCCCGGGACGTCCGCGGAGGCCTCCGTGGACGCGCTCGCCGAGACCGCGGCCGTCGACGCCGCCGAGGCCGGTACGGGCTCCGCCCCGCACGGCGACCTCGACGCGACCGTCGTGCACGCCCCCGTGCCGCCGGTGCCGACCGTCCCGCCCATGCCGGACCGGGCGCCCTCCTACGGCTACCCGCAGCCGCAGGTGCCGGGCCCCGGGCCCTCGTACGGCTATCCGCAGCCCGTCCACGCCGGGCAGGGCGCGGAGCCGGTCCACGAGTTCCGGATGCCGCCGATGGGTCCGCAGTTCCAGAACGGCCGCTCCTAGGTCGTCTCCGCCGGGCCGCGTCATGGGCCCGGCGGGGTCCGGGGGAAGCCGCCCAGGGCTTCCGGGGGGTGCCGGGGGCGCGGTCAGGTCTTCGTCTTGTAGCCGCGGCCCCACTGGAGGCCCCAGCCGTAGAGCCGGTCCAGCTCGGCCTGGAAGCCGTACACGAACCGCACCTCGCGCCGGACGAGCAGTTCGCCCTTGCTGTTGTCCACGGAGAAGACGGCGCAGGAGCGGGCCTGCGGGGCGCGCTCGTCGAGCTCGATCTCGATCCGGGGGCCGTTGCTCGGATAGAGCGTGATCTTGGCGTGCGTCCGGTCGAAGGCCGGCGTCTGGTCGTAGATGTACGCGAAGAACAGCAGCCGCTTGATCTCGTCCTTGTGGTCGAGGTTGACGAAGATCGTCTCGCCCGAGGGGGCGCCGAACCGGTCGTCGCCGCTGAGCTTGACGTACGGGGCGGTGTTGAGGTCGCCGAAGAAGCCGCCGAGCGGCTGCACCACGCCCTTGCTGCCGTCCTTGAGCTCGTACAGGCAGCCGAGGTCGAGGTCGACGTTGACCATGCCCTGGGTGTGGGCCTGGACGACCTCGGGCTTGAAGAACTGGGCGGGGTTGCGCAGCAGCCGGCCGCTCTGCCGGGAGCGGCCCTCGATGTCGGAGGTCCGCATCCGCCAGGAGAGGTTGACGCGGAGGTTGCCGGTGGCGCCGCCCTGCTGGGCCAGCGAGACCGTGGGGCGGCGCCTGGTCAGGTCGATGGTGTGGGACGCGCCCACACCCGTGTCGAAGGACGTCGTCCGCCCCGGAATCAGGTTGTCCCAGAAGGCCATCGGGCCCCCACCCCCCACAATCGGTCGCTTGCCCGGCCGTCACACGCCTGCGGGGCGACCGGACGGGCCGGTCGCCCCGCAGGGAAGCGTTCCTCATTGTCCCCGGTGTCACACCCCGTGGCGGGGCGCACACCAGGGTGCAGGGTGTCACACCCCGGAGCTCACCTCGGCCTTGTCCCCGGAGGAGCCGGAGCCGCCGTCGGCCGCCGCCAGCGCGCGGTTGCGGCGGACCGAGGACCAGAAGGACCAGGCGATCAGGATGACGCCGATGGAGCCGGTGATGACCTCGGGGATCTCGTGCTGGATGGTGACCAGGAGGAGGACGGCGAGGGCGCCGATGGCGTAGTGGGCGCCGTGCTCCAGGTACACGTACTCGTCCAGGGTGCCCTGCTTGACCAGGTAGACCGTGAGGGACCGGACGTACATGGCGCCGACGCCGAGGCCGAGCGCCATCAGGACGATGTCGTTGGTGACGGCGAAGGCGCCGATGACCCCGTCGAAGGAGAAGGAGGCGTCGAGGACCTCCAGGTACAGGAACATGAAGAAGGCGGCCTTGCCGGCCAGCTGGACCGCGGAGACCTTCTTGCCGCTGCGCCGGGCCGCTTCCTCGGCCTCGTGCTCGCGCTCCTCCTCTTCCTCCAGCTTGCCCTCGAAGAAGCCGGAGAGACCGCCGACGACGAGGTACGTGATGAGGCCGGCGATGCCGGAGATGAGGACCGTCTGCGCCTTGTCGACGTGGGCGCCGCCGTGCTGGTGGGCCTGGGTCGCGAAGGTCATCGAGGTGACGAGCAGGACGATCAGCGCGATGCAGACCGACAGCATGTCGACCTTGCCGAGCTTGGCGAGCGGGCGCTCGATCCAGCGGAGCCACTGGATGTCACGGTCCTCGAAGATGAAGTCGAGGAAGATCATCAGAAGGAACATGCCACCGAAAGCGGCGATCGACGGGTGCGCGTCGGTGACGAGTTCCTGGTAGCGGTCCGCGTCGTTGAGCGCGAGGTCGACGGCCTCGATCGGGCCGATCTTCGCACTGACCGCGACGATCAGGACGGGGAAGACCAGTCGCATTCCGAAGACGGCGATCAGAATGCCGATGGTGAGGAAGATCTTCTGCCAGAAGGCATTCATCTTCTTCAGGATGCCGGCGTTGACCACCGCGTTGTCGAAGGAGAGCGAGATCTCGAGGACGCAGAGGATCGCGACGATCCCGAAGGCCTCCCACCCCCCGTAGAACACCGCGGCGACCAGGCCGAGCGCGGTGATCGCGAACGACCAGCCGAAGGTTTTCAGAACCACTGCCTACCCCATTGTGTGATAACGCGGCTTTACGAAACGTTGACCCCGAAGTCTAGAGCGATGCCCCTCAGCCCGGACGCGTACCCCTGACCGACCGCGCGGAACTTCCATTCGCCGTTGTAGCGGTAGAGCTCGCCGAAGATCATCGCGGTCTCGGTCGAGGCGTCCTCGGAGAGGTCGTACCGGGCCAGTTCCTGACCGTCCGCCTGGTTCACCACGCGGATGAAGGCGTTGCTGACCTGACCGAACGTCTGGCCGCGGTTGTCGGCGTCGTGGATGGAGACCGGGAAGACGATCTTGTCGCACTGGGGCGGGACGCGGGTGAGGTCCACGATCAGCGACTCGTCGTCGCCGTCGCCCTCGCCCGTGAGGTTGTCACCGGTGTGCTCGACCGAACCCTCGGGGCTGCGCAGCTGGTTGTAGAAGACGAAGTACTCGTCACCGAGCACCCGGCCGGCCTGACACATCAGCGCGCTGGCGTCGAGGTCGAAGGGGGCTCCGGTGGTGGACCGCGCGTCCCAGCCGAGACCCACGAGGACCTTGACGAGGTTGGGTGCGGCCTTGGAGAGGGAGACGTTGCCTCCCTTGGCGAGCGTGACGCCCATGGTGTTCGGTTCCTCCCCGGTGGATGCTGCTGCCATGAGGCACGTCCGGCGCCGCACGTGAGGTGCGGCGCCGGACGTCGTCGAGCGGGGTCCGGTCCCGGGCCTCGACGGCCCGGCCCGGACGGCCCTGGAGGTGTTCGGCTCAGACGTTGACGCCGAAGTCCTGCGCGATGCCGCGCAGACCCGAGGCGTAACCCTGGCCGACCGCGCGGAACTTCCACTCCGCGCCGTGGCGGTACAGCTCGCCGAAGACCATGGCGGTCTCGGTCGAGGCGTCCTCGGAGAGGTCGTACCGCGCGATCTCGGCGCCGCCGGCCTGGTTCACGACGCGGATGAACGCGTTGCGCACCTGGCCGAAGGACTGCTGGCGGTTCTCGGCGTCGTAGATGGACACCGGGAAGACGATCTTGGACACGTCGGCCGGCACGCCGGCCAGGTTGACCTTGACCTGCTCGTCGTCGCCCTCGCCCTCACCGGTGAGGTTGTCACCGGTGTGCTCGACGGAACCGTCGGCGCTCTTGAGGTTGTTGAAGAAGACGAAGTCCTGGTCGTTCCGCACCTTGCCGGCCTCGCTCACCAGGATGGCGCTGGCGTCGAGGTCGAAGTCCGTACCGGTGGTGGTGCGGACGTCCCAGCCCAGACCGACGGTCACGGCGGTGAGGCCAGGGGCCTCCTTGGTCAGCGAGACGTTGCCGCCCTTGCTGAGGCTGACTCCCACGAGTCCCTCCATCATTGGTTTCCAGGGGCAGCGCCCCCGGTCGTGCGTTGGCATCGGATCAACGACTGGATCCTAGTGACGGGTTCCCAGTCGAAACAGACGATTCGCCCGGGGAATCGGGGGTGTCGGCCCCGAGCCGCCGATTTCCGGTCCGCCGCGGCGGGCTCAGAGGGTTTCGAGGGCCTTCACGTACGCGTCGAGGTCACGGGCGTCCGGCAGGGCGTTGACGACCGTCCAGCGGACGACGCCCTCCTTGTCGATGATGAAGGTGCCGCGGACGGCGCAGCCCTTGTCCTCGTCGAAGACGCCGTAGGCGCGGGACGCCTCGCCGTGCTTCCAGAAGTCGGAGAGGAGCGGGTACTCCAGGCCCTCCTGCTCGGCGAAGACGCGCAGGGTGTGGATGGAGTCGTTGGAGACGGCGAGGAGCTGGGTGTCGTCGTTGACGAACGCCGGCAGGTTGTCGCGGAGCTCGCACAGCTCGCCGGTGCACACGCCGGTGAAGGCGAAGGGGTAGAAGAGCAGCACCACGTTCTTCTCGCCGCGGTAGTCGGAGAGCCTCACGGTGCGCCCGTGGTTGTCCTTGAGCTCGAAATCGGGGGCCTTGGTGCCGACCTCGATCGCCATCGCGTACGCATCCCTTCGACGGGGCCCGGCCTCTGGGCCGAACCGGTGAACCCCACCCTACGGCCTGGCCGGCGGCCCGCCGCGCGCCCGCCGCGGGCCGGGGCGTCGGTGCGCGAAAGCCCCCGCCGTGGCGACGGCGGGGGCTTCGCGCAGCAGGGGATCAGCGCTTGGGAGCGGCCAGGCGGGTGCCCGTCCAGTCCTTGGCGACGCTGATGCTCTTGGTCTGGGAGAGACCTGCGGTCTGCGCGGCATCGTTGATGTCGCTCGGCTCGATGTAGCCGTCGCGGCCGGTCTTGGGGGTCAGCAGCCAGATGTTGCCGCCGTCCTCCAGCAGACCGATGCTGTCCACCAGTGCGTCGGTGAGATCACCGTCCTCGTCACGGAACCAGAGGACGACGGCGTCTGCGACGTCGTCGTAGTCCTCGTCCACGAGCTCCTGGCCGATGATGGACTCGATGCCTTCACGGAGATCCTGGTCGACGTCTTCGTCGTAGCCGATCTCCTGGACCACCTGTCCGGGCTCGAACCCCAGCCTCGTCGCCGGGTTGGTCCGCTCCTCCGCGTGGTCCGCGGTCGCGCTCACGGCTTGCCTCCTGATCATGTATCGGAAAATGCTCGGGCCGCGCATGCGCGCGGCGCTGGCCGTAGTCCACACGTGACGGGGCGGATCGCGCAAGTACCCGGCCGTGGAGACCGCCGAAACGGTGACGTTTGGGGCCGTCTCACCGCAACTTCCGGCCGCTGCCGGCAGCTCTCCGTGATCGGGAGTACACGATTCGTCCCGCTTCGCGGGCTTCTGCGGTTTCAGTCTGCCGAACGCTTTGCCGAAACGCATGCGCGGATTGGGCGTAAGGTTGCGATTTGACCGCACCCTTTGCGCAGGGAGGGCGCAGGGAGGATCTCCTCTCGGTAAAGATGACGTGTGCCGCGAGCCGGGTACACGATGGACGTCCCCGGCCTCGGACATCCCGGCCTCCACGGGGCTCCCCTCCCTCGTGGGGCTCCCCCCGACCAGCGAAGGAACAGCGTGGCTCCCGGATCCGATCGCAACCCGATCATCATTGGCGGCCTTCCCAGCCAGGTCCCGGATTTCGACCCCGAAGAGACCCAGGAGTGGCTCGACTCCCTCGACGCGGCCGTCGACGAGCGGGGCCGGGAGCGGGCCCGCTACCTGATGCTCCGACTGATCGAGCGTGCCCGCGAGAAGCGGGTGGCCGTGCCCGAGATGCGCAGCACGGACTACGTCAACACCATCGCCACCAAGGACGAGCCCTTCTTCCCCGGCAACGAGGAGATCGAGCGCAAGGTCCTCAACGCCACCCGCTGGAACGCGGCCGTCATGGTCTCGCGCGCCCAGCGCCCCGGCATCGGCGTCGGCGGCCACATCGCCACGTTCGCCTCCTCCGCCTCGCTCTACGACGTGGGTTTCAACCACTTCTTCCGGGGCAAGGACGAGGGAGACGGCGGCGACCAGATCTTCTTCCAGGGCCACGCCTCCCCCGGCATCTACGCCCGCGCGTTCCTCCTCGACCGGCTGACCACGACCCAGCTCGACGGCTTCCGCCAGGAGAAGTCGAAGTACCCGAACGGGCTGTCCTCGTACCCGCACCCGCGGCTGATGCCGGACTTCTGGGAGTTCCCGACGGTGTCGATGGGCCTCGGCCCGCTCGGCGCGATCTACCAGGCGCGGATGAACCGCTACATGGAGGCGCGCGGGGTCGCCGACACCTCCAGGTCGCACGTGTGGGCCTTCCTCGGCGACGGCGAGATGGACGAGGTCGAGTCGCTCGGCCAGCTCTCCATCGCGGCCCGCGAGGGGCTCGACAACCTGACCTTCGTCGTCAACTGCAACCTCCAGCGGCTCGACGGCCCGGTCCGCGGCAACGGCAAGATCATCCAGGAGCTGGAGTCGATCTTCCGGGGCAACGGCTGGAACGTCATCAAGCTGATCTGGGACCGCTCCTGGGACCCGCTGCTGGCGCAGGACCGGGACGGCATCCTGGTGAACCGGCTGAACACCACGCCGGACGGACAGTTCCAGACGTACGCGACCGAGACCGGCTCGTACATCCGCGACCACTTCTTCGGCGACGACCACCGGCTGCGGGCGATGGTCGAGTCCATGTCGGACCACCAGATCCTCCACCTGGGGCGCGGCGGCCACGACCACAAGAAGATCTACGCGGCCTACGCCGCGGCCAAGGCCCACAAGGGCCAGCCGACGGTGATCCTGGCGCAGACCGTCAAGGGCTGGACCCTGGGCCCCAACTTCGAGGGCCGCAACGCCACCCACCAGATGAAGAAGCTCACGGTCGACGACCTCAAGCGCTTCCGCGACCGGCTGCACATCCCGGTGACCGACAAGGAGCTGGAGTCCGGCCTGCCGCCGTACTACCACCCGGGGCGGGACTCCGAGGAGATCCAGTACATGCACGACCGCCGCAACTCGCTCGGCGGGTACGTGCCGACCCGGGTCGTGCGGTCCCGGCCGCTGGCGCTGCCGGACGACCAGACCTACGCGGCGGTCCGCAAGGGCTCGGGCCAGCAGTCGATCGCCACCACGATGGCCTTCGTCCGGCTGCTGAAGGACCTGATGCGGGACAAGGAGATCGGCAAGCGCTTCGTGCTGATCGCGCCGGACGAGTACCGCACCTTCGGCATGGACTCCTTCTTCCCGAGCGCCAAGATCTACAACCCGCTGGGGCAGCAGTACGAGGCCGTGGACCGTGAACTCCTCCTGGCCTACAAGGAGTCCCCGACCGGGCAGATGCTGCACGACGGCATCTCCGAGGCCGGCTGCACGGCCTCGCTGATCGCCGCCGGCTCGGCCTACGCCACCCACGGCGAACCGCTGATCCCGGTGTACGTCTTCTACTCGATGTTCGGCTTCCAGCGGACCGGCGACCAGTTCTGGCAGATGGCCGACCAGCTCGCGCGCGGCTTCGTCCTGGGCGCCACCGCCGGCCGCACCACGCTGACCGGCGAGGGCCTCCAGCACGCGGACGGTCACTCGCACCTCCTCGCTTCGACGAACCCGGCCTGCATCTCCTACGACCCGGCGTTCGGCTTCGAGATCGCGCACATCGTCAAGGACGGTCTGCGCCGGATGTACGGCCCCCAGGCGGAGGACGTCTTCTACTACCTGACGGTCTACAACGAGCCGATCCAGCACCCGGCCGAGCCGGAGGACGTGGACGTCGAGGGCATCCTCCAGGGCATCCACCTCTTCAAGCGGGCCGAGGCGGGCGCGATCCCGGCGCAGATCATGGCCTCCGGCGTCTCCGTCCCGTGGGCGATCGAGGCGCAGCGGATCCTGGCCGAGGAGTGGAACGTCAAGGCCGACGTCTGGTCCGCGACCTCCTGGAACGAGCTGCGCCGCGAGGCGGTGGCGGTCGAGGAGCACAACCTGCTCCACCCGGACGAGGAGCAGCGCGTCCCGTACGTGACCCGCAAGCTCCAGTCCGCCGAGGGCCCCTTCGTGGCGGTCTCGGACTGGATGCGCTCGGTGCCGGACCAGATCTCCCGCTGGGTCCCCGGCCCGTACACCTCGCTCGGCGCCGACGGCTTCGGCTTCGCGGACACCCGCGGCGCCGCCCGCCGCTACTTCCACATCGACGCCCAGTCGGTCGTCCTGGCGGTGCTGACCGAGCTGGCCCGCGAGGGCAAGGTGGACCGGGCGGTCCTGAAGCAGGCGGTGGACCGCTACCAGCTGCTGGACGTGGCGGCCGCCGACCCGGGTCCCGCGGGCGGCGACGCCTGACGTACGCGGCGGGAGGCAGGTGCCGGCCAGGGGTGGTGGGAGCGTCGCTCCCGCCGCCCCTGGCGCGTTCCTCCCTGGCGCGTTCCCTACGATGCCCCGCATGTCCGTGAAGAAGGAGCGCCCCCCGCTGGTCCGCTGGGAAGAGCGCACCCAGACCCCGCTGCTGGTGCTGGCGGTGGCCTTCGGCGTCGCGTACGCCGTGCCGATCGTCGCGCCCGGCGCCGAGCCGTGGGTGCACCGGCTGTGCCACCGGGTGGAGTGGGCGGTGTGGGGCGTCTTCGCCCTGGACTACCTCGTCCGGCTGTGCCTCGCTCCGGCCCGCTGGGCCTTCGTCCGCTCCCACCCCCTCGACCTCCTCGCGGTCCTGCTGCCGCTGGTGCAGCCGCTGCGGCTGCTGCGTGTGGTCTCCACCCTCCTCCTCGTGGGCCGGCGGGCCCGGATGGCCCCGCAGATCACGCTCACCACCTATGTGGCGGGCGCGGTGGTCGGGCTGATGATGTTCGGCTCGCTCGCGGTGCTGCACGTGGAGCGGGACGCGCCGGACGGCAACATCAAGACCCTGGGCGACGCGGTCTGGTGGTCCTTCACCACGATGACGACGGTCGGCTACGGCGACCACGCGCCGACGACCGGTCTCGGGCGGGTGCTCGCGGTGGGGCTGATGCTCTCGGGCATCGCCCTGCTGGGTGTGGTCACGGCCAACATCGCGGCCTGGTTCATCGCCCGCTTCGAGCGGGACGACGCGGTGGAGCGCCGCCAGACGGAGCTCCTGGAGGCCCTGACCGGAGAGGTCCGCGAGCTCCGCGCCGAGGTGGCCCGCCTCTCGGCCCCGGTGCCGCCGCAGACCGTACGACGGGCGGCCGGGGCGGGAACCGAGGCGGAAGCTGCTCCGGGAAGCCCGGCGGAGGCCGGGACGCAAGGCCAGGCGGAGGGCGGGCCGGGAGGCGTACCGGAGGGTGCGGCAGCGGACGCCGTACCGGACGGCGCGGCAGCGGACGCCGTACCGGACGGCGCGGCAGCGGACGCCGTACCGGAGGGTGCGGCAGCGGACGCCGTACCGGAGGGTGCGGCGGGAGCCGTGCCGTAGGGCCTCTCGGAGGCGGCGGGGCTCGTGAGGGCCGTTGAGGGGCCCCGCCGAGGGTGGCGGGGCCTCCTGCGGGCGGGTGCCGGCGCCGGCTCCGCGGCGGCTAGCGCTCCCAGAGCTTGAACGCTCTGACCTCGTAGGGCGCCTGCGGAACCCACGTCCCCCGGCCCGGATAGGTCTCGAACTCGCCCGCCTCCGCGCACTCCTCCGACTGGTACGTCGTCACCGGCCGCCCCGTGCGGACGGCGAGGGACTGGGCCGAGGCGCCGGCCGGGAGGAGGACGCAGCTGTCGAGGTCCGTCGTCGCCAGTTCGTACGTCCACGGCCGGCCCTTGAAGTCGGGCTTCGGCCAGAGGCAGAGCCGTCCGGGCCCGCACTTCCCGAGCGTCGTCCCGGCGGCCGGGGCGGCCGACACTCCCGGGGCGGCCGGTGCTCCCGGGGCGGCCGAAGCTCCCGGGGCGGCCGTGGCCGGGAGGGCGGCCAGGAGCAGGACGGCCACCCCCGTGAGCACGGTCGTCAGCTTCACGTTCATACAGATCAACCCCCATGTCGTCACTCTCTGTAATCACGATCATGGAGGAGTGATCCGCCGAACGGAAGAGGGGCCGCCCCCGTTCCTTCGAACGGGTGACGGCCCCCTAGGGAAGGTCGGGGTCAGATGTGCCCGCCGCCCATGCCCGCCTGCGCGTTCTCGCCGCGCTTGGTCAGGGTGGCGACCAGGGCCGCGACCACGGCGACGACACCGGCGACGGTGAAGGCCAGGCCCATGCCCTGGAGGAAGGTGTCATGGATGACGTCGGAGATCTTGGCGAAGAGGTCCGGGGTCATGCCGGGCGCCTCCTTCATGGCCTCCGGCGCCATGCCGAACTCGGCGGCCTCCTCCAGGCGCGGGTCGGCCGGGACCGGGATGCCGGCCTCCTTCCAGTTGTCCTCGAAGGCGCCGGCGACCTTGGAGGACATGACCGCGCCGAGCACGGCGGTGCCGAGCGCGCCGCCGACCTGCATGGCGGCCTGCTGGAGACCGCCGGCGACGCCGGAGAGCTCCAGCGGGGCGTTGCCGACGATGACCTCGGTGGCGCCGACCATGACCGGGGCGAGGCCCAGGCCGAGGAGGGCGAACCACAGGGACATGGTCAGCGTGCCCGTGTCGGCCGAGAGCGTGATCATGCCGAACATCGCGGCGGCCGTGCAGACCATGCCGCCGACGAGCGGGACCCGCGGGCCGAACTTCGTGATGAGCGCGCCGGCCAGCGGCGAGGAGACGATCATCATCGCGGTCAGCGGGAGGAGCCGCAGACCGGCGTCGATCGGGCCGAGCCCCTTCACGCCCTGGAGGTAGAAGGTCACGAAGAAGAGGCCGCCCATGAAGGCGAAGGCCATCAGGACCATCAGGACCACACCGGCCGAGAGCGGCACGGAGCGGAACATGGCGAGCGGGATGAGCGGCTCCGCGACCCTCCTCTCCCAGACCGCGAAGACGGCGAAGAGGACGATCGAACCGAGCAGGCAGCCCCACGTGTTGCCGCTGGTCCAACCCCAGTCGGCGCCGGCCTTGATGAGGCTCCAGACCAGCAGGCCCATCGCGCCGGAGAGCAGCGCGATGCCGAGGACGTCGAAGGAGCGCGGCGCGTTCTCGGCGCGGTGGTCCCTCAGGATGATCAGGCCGAGCGCGAGCGCGAGCACGCCGACCGGCACGTTGATGAAGAAGACGGACTGCCAGCTCACGTGCTCGACGAGGAAGCCGCCGAGGATCGGGCCGCCCGCCGTGGAGGCGCCGATGACCATGCCCCAGATGCCGATGGCCATGTTCAGCTTCTCGGCGGGGAAGGTGGCGCGCAGCAGGCCGAGCGCGGCCGGCATCAGCAGGGCGCCGAAGAGGCCCTGGAGCACCCGGAAGGCGATCACGAGGGCGATCGAGTCGGAGAGGCCGATGGCGGCGGAGGCGGCGGCGAAGCCCGCGATGCCTATGAGGAAGGTCTGGCGGTGGCCGAAACGGTCGCCGAGCTTGCCGGCGGTGATCAGGGCGACGGCGAGCGCGAGCAGGTAGCCGTTGGTGATCCACTGGAGCTGGTCCAGGGTGGCGCCGAGGTCGGCCTGGATGGCGGGGTTGGCGATGGCCACGATCGTGCCGTCCAGCGCCACCATCATGACGCCGGCCGCGACGGCGAACAGGGTCAGCCAGGGGTGGCCGCGCAGGCCCTTCGCCGGGACCGGACCTGGCTCCCCGGCGCCCCCCTGGCCCTGCGGGGCCTTTTCCACGGTGGTCTGACTAGTCATGGGACGAGGCTAGTGACAGTCACTGACAATTGACAAAGTGATTCACGCGTCGGTAACTGTCATGTAGCTCACAGGTACCCTGAGCAGGAAGAACCTCCCGCGATCGACCGAAAAGAGACTCCGTTGACCGTGCCCGCGCCCGGCCTGCGCGAGCGGAAGAAGCAACGCACCCGCGACGCGCTCGTCCGGGTCGCCCTGGAGCTCTTCACCACCCAGGGGTACGAGCGGACCACCGTCGACGAGATCGTCGACGCGGTCGAGGTCTCCCAGCGGACCTTCTTCCGCTACTTCTCCTCCAAGGAGGAGGTCGCGTTCGCGGTCCAGCGGATCGTCGAGGAGGAGTTCGTCCGGGCGCTGACGCTGCGCCCGCCCGAGGAGGGCCCGTTCGACGCGATGCGCAACGCGGTGCTCGCCGCGTGGGACCGCGTGGGCGACACGATCGACCGGATCGTCCCGGTCGAGCTGTACCTGCGGACCTTCTTCATGATCGAGTCGACGCCGGCGCTGCTCGCCGCGCACCTGCGGCGCTCCAGCGAGATGGAGGAGACGATCTCCCGGCTCGTCGCCCGCCGCGAGGGGCTCGACGTGGACGCCGATCCGAGGCCCCGGATCGCGGTGGCCGCCTTCAGCGGCGTGATGCGTGTCACCGGGCAGATGTGGGGCAAGGGGCCGGACCGGAGCCTTGAGGGGATCCGGGCTCTCACCGAGTGGTACCTGGACCACCTGGGCCCGGCGCTCTCGCTGCACTGGCGGGAGCCGGACCCCGCGGGCTGAACGCCGCGCCTCCAGAGGGGTTTCCGGCGGCTGACGGCCCCTCCGCCCGTGGGTTCCCGGCGGCCGGACGCCTCTCCGGCGGGCCGGCGGCGCCGTCGCCGGCCGGGAGGCGGGGCGGGTCCGGCGGGGCGCGGCCGCGGAGGTCCGTGCTCCGGCGGCCGGGACGGTTCCGTCATCTTCGGCGTCTAGGGTGTGCGCCCGTGACCTCCGCCGACGTCCCGCCCTCCCTCACCGTCCTGCGCACCCTGCTCGTGCTGGGTGTGGTCCTCGTGATCCTGTCCACCACCGGATGGACCGCCCTGAGGCACCGACCGCCCTCCGGGACCTCCATGGAGGCCGCGCTGTCCGCGTGGGAGCGGGAGCGGATCGGCGACGCGCCGCCGCCCGACCCGGCCACCACCCCGCCCCGCACGGTCGCGGAGTGGTTCGCCGCGCTCGGGCCGGGCCGGGCCGCAGGTCTCGCCGAGCGGCATCCCTTCGTCGTCGGCAACCTCGACGGGGCCCCACCGGCCCTGCGCTACCGCGCCAACCGGATCGGCCTCACCCGCGCGCTGGCGGCCGAGCGGCCCCGCCTCGACGACCTGAGGCTGTCCGCCGAGGGCCGGCACGAGGCCCGCCGTCGGGTGGACCGCTTCCGCTCCCTGCTGACCCCGGGGCGGCGGATCCTCGCCTTCGACCCCACCGGCACGGGCCGGGCGGCCGAGGTGCTGGGCGACCTGGAGCGGGCCCGGCGGATCTCGGTGATCGTGCCCGGTGTCGACACCCATCTCCTCACCTTCCAGAAGACCCACGGGCAGTACACCGCCCCCGTCGGCATGGCGCAGGCGCTGTACGAGGCGGAGCGGCGCACCGTGCCCGGCGCCCGGGTCGCGGTCATCGCCTGGGCCGGCTACACCGCCCCGGCCCGGGTCGGCGTGGACGCGGCGACCGGGCGGCTCGCCGCGACCGGCGCCGACCGGCTGGTCCGGCTCACCGAGGGGCTGCCGGGGAAGGCGCGGATGGCGCTCTTCTGCCACAGCTACGGCTCCGTGCTCTGCGGGCTCGCCGCGCCGCGGCTGCCGGAGCGGGTGACCGACCTGGCGGTGGCCGGCAGCCCGGGGATGCGGGCGGAGACGGCGGCCGAGCTGGGCACCCCGGCCCGGATATGGGCCATGCGGGACGCCGGCGACTGGATCGGGGACGTTCCCCACCTGGAGTTCGGCGGACTCGGGCACGGAGCGGACCCGGTGGCGCCGGAGTTCGGCGCCAGGCTGGTCTCGGCGGCGGGCGCGGCCGGACACAGTGGCTATTTCGAGCCGGGCACGGAGAGCCTCGGCAACTTCGCGGCGATCGGCGCCGGAGCCTTCGAACGGGTCGTCTGCGCACGTGACGACCGTGCGTGCCACGGGGGAATCTCCGGCGGCGGCAACCTCTGACGCGCGTAGATCACGGAATTTCCTGACAGTTCCGAGGGGCGACGCACGGCCACGCGCCGCATACGATGAGGCGTATGGGTGATGTGCTGGCCGGAATTCATGCCACCTGGGAGCTGGAGAGCGACGCACTTGTCATCCGCTTCGAACGGGGGATCCGTACGCCGAGGCTGTTCCAGGCGCTGCGCGAGCGACGCGTGCCGTACGAGGCGCTGGCCTCGGCGACACTCGCGCCGGGCCGGCGCGGGACCGTCGTGCTGCACGCCGTGCCGCGGCCGGGCGCCGATCCGCTGATGGAGGCGGCGGCGGGACAGCTCAAGGAGACCTGCGACCCGTACCGGCTGGCGCTGCCCGCCGACCGGGAGGAGCTCGCCGCGCGCTGGCGCGACGCGCTGGCCGCGGTGGTCCCCTCCGATCCGGCGGACCGGCTCGACACCGGCTTCCTCGTCGCGGCGCCGCAGGGACCGCGCTCCTTCAAGGCCTACGACGGGAAGGCGACGTTCGACGGAACGTCCGAGGTGTCCTTCCGCTGGTCCTCGACGATGGCCACGTCGGAGAAGTGGAAGACGGGCGACCAGTCCTACCGGGTCCGGGAGCTGAGCGGGGTCGAGTGGCGGACTCCGGACTCCCCCGGCGGCTTCCTGCGACTGCTCCCCCGGGGCGGTGCGGCACGGCCCGAGCGGCCGGACCACGATCCGGCCTCGGTCGTCTTCGGGCTCGGATACGGCCCGGTCCACGACTCCCTCCCCTTCGCGGCGGCCGTCCTCGCGGCGATCCGCGCCAAGGACCGCGCCCCCGTCCCCGCGGGGGCGCGCGGCGCGGCGCACGGAGACCCCGGTGCCATTGCTGAAAGGATTCGCCACCTGAGCGAACTGCATCAGGCGGGCCTGGTGACGGACGAGGAATTCGCGGCGAAGAAGACGGAGCTCCTCGCCGAGCTGTAGCGACGCGGGGCGGCGGGGCGGGGCGGTTTGCGGACCGGGTGCAGGGGCCGGGTGGCGGACCGGGCGCGGGGGCCGAGCTTTAGCGACGCGGGGCGGCGGGGCGGTCTGCGGGCCGGGGGCAGGGGCCGGGTGGCGAACCGGGCGCGGAGCCGGGGCGGCGGACCGACCGGGGGCAGGGCGCGGGGGCCGGGCTGCGGACCGGGTGCGGGACCGGGGGCAGGGGCCGGACGGCGCGTCTCGTGGGCGGGGCGCGCGACGAAAGTCGCGCGCCGTCATACCAGGGTCTGATCCGCGATTGTCACCCCTGGTACGACGACGGGACCGGGCGGCCGACCTAGGCTGACTCGACATGAAAGCGTTCGAGAAGCGGCCGGAGCCACGGCGGGTCGCGGCGCGGCTCCAGAGCTGGTCGCGGGTGGCTCTCCAGGCCCTGGAAGCCACCTTCGCCGCACCCGCCGCGCCGGGCTCCGCGCCGTTCGCGGCCGCCTCGTCCTGGTGGATGCGGCTGCTGCCGTACGCGTTCGGGGTCGCGCTCGTCGCCTCCCTGCTCCCGGTCACCGTCCACCTCCTCATCACCGACTACGACGTGCCCGGCGCGCTCGCCGGAGCGCTCGCCACCGCCCAGACCGCGCCGCTGCTGCTCGCCACCACCCGGCCGCTCCAGGCCTGGTGGGTGGTGCTGCCCGCCGACATCGCCGGGGCGCTCGTCCTGCTGGCCTCCGACGGGCCCCGCGCCCAGCTGTGGCCCTGGACCCCGCCGGTCGTCGTCGGGTACTGCGCGCTGATGCTCGCGCTCGGGCTGCGCGAGCCGCGCCGCACCCTCGTCGGCGTGTGGCTCGCCACCGGCGCGGCCGGCTACCTCCTGGAGACCGTGCGGCCGTACGGCGACACGGGCGTCACCACACTCCTCTTCGTGCTCAGCGGCGTGCTGCTGCTGCTCACCTCGGTGATACGGGCGCGGAGCGAGGCGCAGCGAAGACTCGCCGAGCAGGAGACGATCAGCGAGGCCGAGCGGGCCCACCGGACGCTCCTGGAGGAGCGGGCCAGGATCGCGCGCGAACTGCACGACGTGGTCGCGCACCACATGTCGGTGATCACCGTGCAGGCGGACTCCGCCCCGTACCGGATACCGGAGCTTCCGGAGGCGGCCCGGGAGGAGTTCGCATCGATCGCGGGCAGCGCGCGGGAGTCGCTGGCCGAGATGCGGCGGCTGCTCGCGGTGCTCCGCAGCGACGGCAGCGAGGGCGAGCGGGCGCCGCAGCCCGGCCTCGACCGGCTCCAGCAGCTGGTGGAGGCGACGGTCAGGGCGGGGGTGCCGGCCGAACTGTCGCTCGCCGCGGAGCTCGTGGACGGACGGACCGAGGTGCCGCAGGCGGTGGGCCTCTCCGCGTACCGGATCGTGCAGGAGGCGCTGGCCAACGTGGTGCGGCACGCGCCGGGCGCGCCGACCCGGGTGTCGGTGCGTGAGGACGGGTCCGGCCGGCTGACCGTCCTGGTGGTCAACGGCCCTGCGGCGGAACCGGTCTCGCCCCTGGAGAGCACCGGCACCGGGCACGGTCTGGTCGGGATGCGCGAGCGCGTCCGGCTGACCGGCGGCACCCTCGACACGGGCCCCCTCCCGGACGGCGGCTTCCGCATCGCGGCCCGGCTCCCGCTCGTGCCGCTCACCGCGGACGACCCGGCGTCGCCCTGACGGCCCGCCGAGCCACGCGACGGGTCACACGCCGGTCCTCATGACGGGCCTCGCGCCGGTCCACGCGTCGATCCTCACGACGTCCTCACGGTGGGGCCTCGCGCCGGACGGAGATACGGCCTGACGGTATGCCGAGCCACCACCACGGACGGGCCCGCACTTCTGGTGGACGCGGTGGGGCGGGTGGGGGATCGCCTAGGGTCGGGCGTCCAGGGGAACGAACGACGAGCAAGGATGCCGTGTGACCATTCGGGTGATCATCGTGGACGACCAGGCGATGGTGCGGGCGGGGTTCGCCGCGTTGCTGGCCGCGCAGAGCGACATCGACGTGGTCGGCGAGGCGCCGGACGGGCGGCGGGGCGTCGAGGTGGCGCGGGCCGTCCACCCCGACGTCGTGCTGATGGACGTGCGGATGCCGGAGCTGGACGGGCTCGCGGCGGCCCGGGAGATCCTGCACCCGCCGGCCGGGGTGACCCATCTGCCCAAGGTGCTGATGCTGACCACCTTCGACGTCGACGACTACGTGTACGAGGCGCTGCGGGCCGGGGCCTCCGGGTTCCTGCTCAAGGACGCCCCGCCGGCCGACCTGATCGCGGCCGTACGGGTCGTGGCGGCGGGCGACGCGCTGCTGGCGCCGTCCGTGACCCGCCGGCTGATCGCCGACTTCGCCGCCGCTCGCCCCTCCGCCCGCAAGGACGTGACGGCGCTCCGGCTCAACGGTCTGACACCGCGTGAGACCGAGGTGCTGGAGCTGATCGCCCGGGGCCTGTCCAACCAGGAGATCGCGGAGCGGCTCGTGCTCGCCGAGCAGACCGTGAAGACCCACATCGGGCGGGTGCTCGCCAAGCTGGACCTGCGTGATCGCGCCCAAGCGGTGGTCTTCGCCTACGAGTCGGGCCTGGTGACCCCCGGGGGTTAGCCCCACCACCGGCCGGGGGCCGGTGCCTCGTCCACCCCCTACCCCGGTATGGCACGGGAGTTGGCTCCCCGGTGTGACGTGCCGTCACCCACCCTCTTCCTACCTTCCTCTCGCCGACGACGAGTTCGCCGGCACCAGGTCGCCGACAGCGCGTCGCCGACAGCGAGAGAGGGAGGGCGGACATGCGCCGCATCACGAGGACCCTGGTGACCGCCGCCATGGTGGCGGCGGTCGTCGCGGGGACGGCGGGCTGGGCGTCCGGGACCGCGCAGGAGCCGGTGACCGGGCCGCCGGCCGGGACCGCCGAGTGGCGGGCGGCGGGGCTGCCCGACCCCGAGCGGATGGACCCCGCCGCGGTCGCCCGCTTCTTCGCCGGGCTCGGCCCCGAGGAGCGGCGGCGGCTCGTGGAGGCGCACCCGACGGTGGTCGGGAACCTGGACGGGGCTCCGCTCGACCTGCGCTACGCGGCCAACGCCCGTACCGCGCAGGAGACCCACCCGCACGCGAGCCACCCGGGCGCGAAGGTCCTGGCGCACGACGCCCGGGGGCGTGGACAGACGGTGCTGGTCTACGGGGACCTGGCGACGGCCGAGCGGATCGCGGTGCTGGTGCCGGGCTCCGACGTCGACGCCGGGCGCATGGACTCCCTCACCCGGAAGGCCACCTCCCTGCGGACGGCGACCGGCGGACGTACGGCCGTGATCGCCTGGGCCGGCTACACCACCCCGCTCGGTGTCGGCCTCGACGCCGCCTCGGGCGAACTGGCGGAAGCGGGGGCCGAGCGGCTGGCCCGCTTCACCGAGGGGCTGCGGGCCGCCGGGGTGCGCCCCGAGCCGTCCGTCTTCTGCCACAGCTACGGCTCGGTGGTCTGCGGGATCGCGGCGCACCGGCTGAAGGCCGAGGACCTGGTGGTGTTCGGCTCCCCCGGCATGCGGGCGGAGAACGTGGCCGAGCTGCGGACCACGGCCCGGGTGTGGGCGGCGAAGGACCCGACGGACTGGATCGACCGGGTGCCGAACGTGGCCGTCGCCGGCTACGGCCACGGCACCGACCCCACGGCGCCCGAGTTCGGCGCCCGGACCGTGCCCGCGCGGGACGCGGAGGGTCACGACGGCTACTTCGCGCCCGGCACCTCCTCGCTGCGCGCCTTCGCCGCGATCGCCGAGGGGGACGTCCGATGAAGACGCTCGTCCGGAAGATCGAGGCCGGCACCCCCGCCCACCGCGACCGCGCCGTCGACGGCCTGCGGGCCCTGGCACTGCTCGCCGTGCCCACCGGCCACTGGCTCCTCGGCGGGTTCACACTCTCCGGCGACGGCGCGATCCACAACGCCTCGCCGCTCGCGACCTTCGGCGCCCTCGCCCCGGCCAGCTGGATCCTCCAGATGCTGGGGATCTTCTTCCTGGTCGGCGGCTACGCCTCCGTCCTGTCCTACCGCCGGTGGACCGGCACCACCCGGGCCTGGCTCGGCGGCCGGCTCGCCCGGCTCGGCCGCCCGGTCCTCGGGGTGACCGCCGTGTGGGCGGTGCTGCTGCCGCTGCTCCACCACGGCCTCGGGGTGCCGGTGGACACCCTGCGGACGGCGTCGACGCTGGTGATCCAGCCGCTGTGGTTCGTCGGGGTGTACACGGTGGTGACGGCGCTGACCCCGCTGTGCCTGCGGGCCGCGCGCCGGTCCGGGGTGTGGGCGGCGGCCCCGCTGCTCGGTTCGGTGGCCGTCGTGGACTTCCTGCGGTACGGCCCGTACGCGGACGCCGTGCCGTCCTGGCTGAGCCTGCTGAACATCCTGCCGGGCTGGCTCTTCGCGTACCAGCTCGGCGTCTCCTGGGGCGAGGGCCGGGTGAACCGCCGGCACGCCTGGGCCCTGCTGCTCGGCGGGGCGGCGCTCTTCGCCACGCTGCTGCTCGCCTTCGGCTACCCGGCGTCGATGGTCGGCGTCCCCGGTGAGGCCCGCACCAACTCGCACCCGCCGTCGCTGCTGGTCCTGGCGCTCGCCGCCGGTCAGAGCGGAGCCGCGATCCTGCTGCGGGACCGGCTCGGGCGGCTGCTGCGACGACCCGCGCTGTGGGCGCCGGTCGTCGTGGTCAACCTGTCCGCCATGACGATCCTGTGCTGGCACCAGACCGCGATGCTCGCGGCGGCGGTCCCCGCCTCGTACCTGGGCGAGGTGCCCGGTCTCGTCGGGGCGCCGGACTCGGTCGGCTGGATCCTGGCCCGGCTGGCCTGGATGCCGGTCTTCGCCGGACTGCTGGTCCTCATCGGGCGGTACGCGCGCGGCTTCGAGTCGCCGTGGGCGCGCACCGGCCCGGCCCGCCGCACGCTCGCGGGGCTGCTCGCGGCGGGCTTCGCGGTCTTCGCCCTGGGCCTCGCGTGAGCCCCGCCGCACCCCCCACCCCGTGCCCCGGGCCTCGCGTGCGTTCGACCGCCCGTGCCCCGGGCCCCGTGTACGGAGTCCCGGGGCGGGGGCGGTCAGACCTCGCGGGCGGCCGAGGTGTGGCTCATGTCCGGGTAGCGGTCGCCGGCCACCAGGCCGGCGAGGGGTTCGAGGGCGGCGAGGTCGGCCTCGGACAGGGTGATACGGGTGGCGGCGGCGTTCTCCTCCAGACGGGACCGCTTGCGGGTGCCGGGGATGGGGACGACGGTCAGCCCGTGGACGGCGGCCCGCTGCTGCACCCAGGCGAGGGCGATCTGCGCGGGCGTCGCCCCGTGCGCGGCGGCGACGGCGCGGACCGGGTCGAGGAGGGCCGCGTTCCGCTCGGCGTTCTCGCCGGTGAAGCGGGGCTGGTGGCGGCGGAAGTCGTCGTCCGGCAGGTCCTTGCCGGCGTCCGCGAAGGCGCCCGTGAGGAAACCGCGCCCGAGCGGCGAGTACGGGACGAGGGTGACGCCGAGTTCGGCGGCGGCCGCCACGGCGGAGCGTTCGACGTCCCGGGAGAAGAGCGACCACTCCGACTGGAGGGCGGCGATCGGATGGACGGCGAAGGCCTCCCGCAGCTCGGGGCCGGTGACCTCGCTCAGCCCGAGGTGGCGCACCTTGCCCTCGGCGACGAGTTCGGCCATCGCGCCGACGGACTCGGCGAAGGGCACGGACGGGTCGCGCCGGTGCATGTAGTAGAGGTCGATGGTGTCGACGCCGAGGCGGCGCAGACTGCCCTCGACGGCCTGCCGGACATAGGCGCGGTCGTTGCGGACGCCCCGGTGGTCGGGCCGGGCGGGGTCGCGCTCGATGGCGAACTTGGTGGCGAGGACGAGTTCGTCGCGGTGGGCGGCGACGAAGGGGGCGAGGAACTCCTCGTTCGTCCCGCTGCCGTAGATGTCGGCGGTGTCGATCAGGGTGACGCCGGCCTCCAGGGCCGCGTCGAGGGTGTCCCTGGCCGCGGTCTCGTCGGTGGAGCCGTAGAACTCGCTGATCCCCATGGCGCCGAAGCCCTGGACGCCTATTTCGGGGCCGTCCCGGCCGGGGCCGAGGCGTACGGTGCCGATCCTGTCGGTCATGAGGTGGTCCCTCCGCAGATGGTGCCGTAGTGGTCGATCTTGAGGTCGAGCACGGCGAGCGTGTCCTGGAGCTCGGCGATCCGGGACAGGACGTCCCTGCGGGTCTCCTCCAGGAGGGCGCGCCGCGCCCCGTGGGTGTGGGCGCCCTCGCGCACCAGCTCCGCGTAGCGGACCATGTCCGCCACCGGCATCCCGGTGAGCCGGAGCTTGCCGACGAACTCCAGCCAGCCGAGGTCCCGTTCGGAGAACCGGCGCTAGCCGGTGTGCGACCGGTCGACGTGCGGCATCAGGCCGATCCGCTCGTACCAGCGCAGCGTGTGCGCGGTGAGCCCGGTCAGGGCGGCGACCTCGCTGATCGTGTAGCGGTCCTTGCCCCGGGGCCCGGTCGTGCTCTCGACGCTCTCGATCACGCTCATGCCTCCACGCTAAAAGGTTGGAGTGCACTCCAAGCAAGTAGGCTCGGCCCCATGGAGAGCAGCAGCGTGCCCAGCCTGGCGACGATCGAGAACTGGCCCGTCCCCGCCGCGGCGGCGGCCGTGGTCCGCGCGGACGGCACGGTGGCCGGGAGCCACGGGCCGACCGGGCACCGGTTCCCGCTCGCCTCGGTGACGAAGCCGCTGGCCGCGTACGCGGTGCTCGTCGCGTACGAGGAGGGCGCGATCGACCTCGACGAGCCGGCCGGGCCCGAGGGGGCGACCGTGCGGCACCTGCTCGCCCACACCTCGGGGCTCGCCTTCGACGAGAACCGGGTCCAGGCCGCGCCGGGCACCCGGCGGATCTACTCCAACACCGGTTTCGAGGTCCTGGGCGACCTGATCGCCAAGGCGACCGACATCCCCTTCGCCGACTACCTGCACCAGGCGGTCCTGGAGCCGCTGGGCATGGCGAGCACGTCGCTCGACGGCTCCCCCGCCAAGGACGCGGTGTCGACCGTGGACGACCTGGTGCGGTTCGCGGCCGAGGTGCAGGCACCCCGGCTGCTGGACGCCCGCACGGTGCTGGACGCGATGACGGTCACGTACCCCGGGCTCACCGGGATCCTGCCCGGATACGGGCACCAGCGGCCGAACGACTGGGGGCTCGGCTTCGAGATCCGGGGCGACAAGGTCCCGCACTGGACCGGCACCACGTCCTCGCCGCGCACCTTCGGCCACTTCGGCCAGTCCGGCACCTTCCTGTGGATCGACCCGGACGCGCGGGCCGCCTGTGTGGCGCTCACGGACCGGGCCTTCGGGCCGTGGGCGATCGAGGCCTGGACGCCGTTCACGGACGCGGTCCTCGCGGACCTGCGCCGCTGAGGTCAGGATCCCGCCGCTTCGCAGGTGGTGGCCGGGAGGGCGCCGTCCGGGCCCTCGACGGTGACCGACGCCGAGCCGGACCGGTCCACGGCGTGGGCCGCCGTGCACACCAGCTGGGCGAGGGCGCGCTCCGACAGCTCATGGGTGAGGAAGGGCGTCCTGAGCCGGACCTCGCCCGCCCCCTCCGACACGACCCGGATCAGCTCCCCGGTCTCGGGAAGATCCGTGGTGAGGCCCGCTTCGCGGTCGGCGCCGCCGGGGCCCGCGAGCAGGGCGGCGAGCACCTTCACGGCGGCGACGTCGGGGACGTCGGGATTCCCGAAGCCCCTCTCGAAGCCGGTGCCGGAGCCGTCGGCGTGGTCCGGGATCTCCTCCCGTTCGCCTCCGGGCAGGGTCCGCTCGGGGAGGGGGACGAAGGTGGTGCCGACCTCCCGGGCGACCGGCATCAGCTCGCCGTCGGGGCCGAGGTAGTAGAGCAGCATCCGGCTCTCGGGGACGGGCTGCACGACGACGACGGGCGCCTCCCCCGCCTCCACCACGTCGCTGCCCTGGATGCCGCAGCCGGCGAGCAGCGGCAGCGCGGCCGCCAGCAGCGCGGCCGGCGCGAGCAGCGGCGGGCAGCGCCTCACAGCGGGATCCTGACCGTGAACACGGCGCCTCCCGCCGGGTGGTTGCCGGCCCGCACGGTGCCCCCGTGCAGCCGCACGTTCTCCTGGGTGATCGCCAGGCCGAGGCCGCTGCCGGTCGAGCGGGTTCGGGCCGGGTCCGCCTTGTAGAAGCGCTCGAAGACGTGCGGCAGGACGTCCGGGTGGATGCCGGGGCCGCGGTCGGAGACCTGGACGACGAGCGTGCCGCCGGAGCCGCCGGGGCCGTCGGCGGCCACGGGGGCTTCGGGGGCGCCGTCGTCCACGTACACCCGGACCGTGACCAGCGCCCGCCCGTGCCGCAGGGCGTTGCCGACGAGGTTGGCGACGACGACGTCGAAGCGGCGGGGGTCGAGGCGGGCCCGGATGCCCTCGCCGAGGGCCGCGTGGACCTGCTCCGGGTCGGTCCAGTGCCGGCTGCTGAGGGTCTTGCGGACGCAGTCGGCGACGTCGACCTCGTCGGTGTGGAGCTCGGCGGCGCGGGCGTCGAAGCGGGAGATCTCCATGAGGTCCTCGACGAGCACGGCGAGCTTGACGGTCTCGGCGCTGATCAGCCGGACCGCGCGGGCGGTGTCGCTGTCCAGGGTGCCGGCGTCCTCGTCGAGCACCTCGGTGACGGCGAGCATCCCGGCGAGGGGGGTGCGCAGCTCGTGCGAGACGTCGGAGGCGAAGCGGCGGGCGCGGGCCTCGGCGCGGCGCAGCTCGGTGACGGAGCGTTCCAGCTCGGCGGCGGACTCGTTGAAGGTGCGGGCCAGGTCGGAGAGTTCGTCGCTGCCCTTGGCGTGGATGCGGGTGTCGAGCCGGCCCCGGCCCATGCTCCGGGCGGCGTGGCGGAGTTCGCGGACCGGGCGCAGGACGCTGCGGGCGGCGATGAGCGCGGGTATCAGGGCGATGGCGAGGGCGGGCAGGGCGCCGTCGCGGGCCGCGGTGACCATCGCCTCGATGTTGGCCTCCTCCTCGTCCAGTTCCATCACGGCGTAGACGACGAGGCCGGTGGGCTGGGCGGTTCCGTCCTTCTCGGGGAGGAAGACGGCGGGGACGGCCATCGTCAGGTAGGGGGTGCCGCCCTTCACGACGCGCTGGAAGGAGGTGTGCGGGGTGCCCTCCCGGGCATGGGCGCGGGCCCTCAGCTCCGGGGTGAGGACGGAGGAGGTGGGGCGGTCGGTGGAGGAGACGCGGAGGGTGCCGTACTCGGCGTAGACCCGCCAGGGGCGGGGCTTGCCCAGGCGGGCGATGTACAGGAGGCGTTCGCGCAGCGAGGCCTCGTCGAGGGGCAGGGAGACGTTGAGCTCGTCGACCTGCTCGCGGAAGGCGGAGACGGCGGTGTTCTGGGTCTGTTCCAGAACGGCGCTGCGGGCGGCCCGGTAGGTGAGGGCGGCGGTGGTGCCGCAGCCGACGGCCGCGACCAGGAGGAAGGCGAAGACCATGCGGGTGCGCAGGCCGAAGGGGCGGGGACGGCGGCCCCGGAACCGGCGTCGGGTCGCGTCGGCCGCCGGACCGGGCGGGGCGTCCTCGTGTCCGTCCGCGGTCGGCCCGCCGCGCTCCGCCGGGTTCGTCCCCGACTCCTCGCGGGGGTGCACGCAGGCCTTCACAGCGGGCCGAAGCGGTAGCCGAAGCCGCGCAGGGTCTGGATGTAGCGGGGTTCGCCGGGGGTGTCCTCTATCTTGGCGCGGAGCCTGCGCACACAGGCGTCCACGAGGCGGGCGTCCCCGTGGTAGTTGTGCTCCCACACGTGCTCCAGGAGCTGCTGCCGGCTGAAGACCTGCTCGGGGGCGGCCGTCAGGTGGAGCAGGAGCTTGAGCTCGGAGGGGGCGAGGGCGAGGCGTTCGCCGTTCTTGGCGACGGTGAGTCCGGACCGGTCGACGGCGAGGGCGCCGTGGTGCTCGATGGCGGGCCGGCCGCCGCCGATGTCCTCGATGCGGCGCAGGACGGCCCGGATGCGGGCCTCGATGACCTCGGTGCGGGCCGGTTTGACGATGTAGTCGTCGGCTCCGGCCTCCAGGCCGATGACGACGTCGAAGTCGTCGCCGCGGGCGGTGAGCATGATGATCGGGAGCTGGCTGCTCTCGCGGACCCGGCGGCAGACCTGCACGCCGTTCATGCCGGGCAGCATGAGGTCGAGCAGGAGCAGGTCGGGGCGGAACTCGCCGAGGGCGGCGAGGCCGGCCTCGCCGGTGGCCGCGGCGCGCACCTCGTGACCGCGGCGGCGGAGCCCGAGCTCGACGCCTTCGCGGACCGAGGGGTCGTCTTCGATGAGGAGCACGCGGGGCATGGGTGGAGTATCCCAGGGTCGGTGGAGGCCCCCGGCTCCGGGAGCCTCCTGGTGGACACGGTCAGGTGCGGCGGGTGAGACGCCCGGTGGCCTTGGCCAGGAGGGCGGAGACCTCGGTGAGGCGCAGCGGCCGGGCGAGGAGGGCGAAGACGCCGAGGACGGTGGCCGCGCCGGCGAGACCGGAGAGGACGGCGCCGGCCGGGGCGGTGGCGTCGGTGACGAAGAGCCCGTAGCCGGTGGCGGGGATCGCGGCGATCAGCAGCCGGCCGAGGCCGTCGCCGCCGTCCTTCGCCGCGGGGAGGCGCCGCCGGAGGACGTACGCGGTGAGTGCCCAGCCGGCCCAGAGGGCGAGCGAGTAGCCGGCGGCCATGCCGGTGACGACCCAATGGGTGGGCAGCCAGTGGTACGCGGCGAGCGAGAGGCCCGCGTTGAGGCCGGCGATCACCAGGTTGAGCAGGAAGGGGGTGCGGGTGTCGCGGAGCGCGTAGAAGGCGCGGGTGCACACGTACTGCCCGGAGAAGGCGATCAGGCCGGGGGCGAAGGCGGTCAGCGTCCAGGCCATGGCGCGGACGTCGGCCTCGTCGGTGGCGCCGTGGCCGAAGACGGCGCTCATCAGCGCGGTGGCGAGGGCGAAGAGGGCGCAGGCGGCGGGGACGACGGCGGCGGCCGTGGTCCGCTGGGCGTAGGAGACGTCCCGGCGGACGCCCGCGAGGTCTCCGTCGGCGGCGGCGCCGCTCATCCGGGGCATGAGGGCGGTGACGAGGGAGACGGTGACGATGCCGTGCGGGACGGCCCACAGGAGGTAGGCGTTGTTGTACACGGCGAGGCCGGCGCCGCCGGCCCCCTCGACGCCGCCCGCGGAGGTGGCGACCCAGGTGGTGACCCAGTAGGCGGCCTGGTTGGTGGCGACCAGGAGCACCAGCCAGCCGGCGGCGCGGAGCGGGGCGGTGAGGCCGCTGCCGCGCCAGTCGACGCGGGGCCGGAAGCGGAAGCGGGCGGCGCGCAGCGAGGGCAGGAGGGCGAGGGCCTGGGCGGCGATGCCGGCGGTGGTGCCCCAGCCGAGGAGGGCGGTCTCGTCGGGGGTGAGCTCTCCGCCGTCGCTGACCACGAGGAAGAGGCCGAAGACGGCGACGACCACGACGTTGTTGAGGACCGGGGTCCACATCATGGCGCCGAAGCGGCCGCGGGCGTTGAGGACCTGGCCGAGGAGGGTGAAGAGGCCGAGGAAGAGGATCTGCGGGAGGCACGCGCGCGTGAAGGCGATCGTGAGGTCCCGCTGGCCGCCCGCGTAGTCGGTGTAGGTGTCGACGACGAGGGGCGCGGCGAGCACGGCGCCGGCGGTGAGGACGGCGAGGGCGAGGGCGCAGAGGGTGAGGAGCCGGTCGGTGTAGGCGGCGCCGCCGTCCTCGTGCTCCTTGGCGGCCTTGACCAGCTCGGGCACGAAGACGGCGTTGAGGGCGCCGCCGAGGAGCAGCGTGTAGATGATGGTGGGGACGGAGTTGCCCACCGCGTAGCCGTCGGCGACCACGCCCGCGCCGAGCGCGGCGGCGACGACGGAGGCGCGGACGAAGCCGGTGGCCCGGGAGACCAGCGATCCGGCGGCCATGAGGGCGCCGCTGCGGAGCGCGGAGGCGGGCTTGCGCCGGGCGGGAGGGGGCGGGGCGAGGGTGGTGCCGTGGCTCATCGGCGGTTCATGTATGCCTGGAAGGCGCGGTACAGCGCCTGGTTGGTCGTGCCGTGCATCGGTGTCTCCCACTCCCCCAGCGTCTCGACGACCTGTCCGCCCGTGCCGAGCTTCCAGCGCAGCAGCCCGTGGGCGCGGTCGTCCGGATCGAGGGTGGAGGGTACCCCGCGCAGGTCGTAGACGTCCGCTCCGAGCGCCTGGGCGTCGAGGAGCATCCGCCACTGGAGGGCGTTGGAGGGGCGGACCTCGCGGCGGTGGTCGGCGGAGGCGCCGGTCTGGTACCAGACCCGCCGGCCGACCGTGATCATGGTGTGGGCGGCGAGGATCTCGCCGCCGTGGCGGGCGAGGTAGAGCTTCATCCGGCCGGGATGCTCGGCGTTGAGGACGGCGTACTGGCGCTCGTAGTAGGCGAGGGAGCGACCGAGGCGGAAGCCGTCGCGCTCCTCGGTGATGCGCAGCAGGCGGTGGAACTCGGGCAGGTCGGCGGCGGAGCCGACGGTGATCTCGACGCCGGACTTGCGGGCCTTGCGGACGTTGCGCCGCCATTCCTGGTTGAGGCCGGACCACAGGTCGTCGGGGGTGCGGCCGGTGAGCGGGACCTGGAAGACGTGGCGGGGCTGGGCGTCGGCGCCGTCCTCGGAGTCGCCGCCGCAGCGCTTCCAGCCGCGGGCGCGGAGGCGTTCGGCGACGGCGGTGCCGAGCGGGTCGACCTCGTCGGCGAGGACGTCGCCGAGCCGGCGGCCGGGTCCGCCGGCGGCCTTGACGGTGGCGGCGGTCCAGCGGCGGTGGTCGGGGCCCGGTCCGATGCGTACGGCGAAGGCGCCGGAGGCCCGCAGATGGGCGAGGAGCGGGTCGAGCCAGCGGTCGAGGTCCGGGTCGGCCCAGTCGGCGACGGGCCCCTCGGGGAGGTAGGCGAAGTGCTTGCGGGTGCCGGGGAAGGGGCGCAGCAGGACGAGGGCGACGCCCGTCAGTTCACCCGACTCGGGTCCCCAGCCGATGAGCTGGTGGCTCCAGCCGTCCTTGACCTGGGCCCAGGCGGGGAGTTGGAGGAAGCTGGGTCCGCCGGGTCCCGTGGCGCGGGACGCGAGGAAGGCGCGGTAGACCTCGGCGGTCACGGGGCCGAGCCGGACCGGGCCGGCGGACGGCACGGCGGCGGGACGGCGCTTGACGGGTGCGGGCGTCACGAGCAGCGCTGACACAACGAGAGCCTCCTTGGTTCGTCCGCCCCCTCGGTGGCGCGGCGCACAGCAGGCTCACAGCCGGATGCGACGGGTCCGCACGGCGTGTGTGACGGGACCGTGACCGTTTCCCATCAGCCCTCGTCACATGGGCCCCGGGCGGGGCGGCGGCCGGGTGGAGCGGCCTAGAGTCCGGGCATCCCACCCTTTTCTCTCCTCTTCCGGAGGTGCTCCGTGCCGCCGATACGCACGTCCCGCCCCGCTCTGGCCGCCGTCGCCCTGGCGGTCTCCCTCACCGCGTGCACGGCCCAGGCCGCGAGCGGTCCGGACTCCTCCGGCGGCTCCTCGGGGGGTGCCGCGCAGGACGGGCCGCCCGCGAAGGTGACGGTGGTGGACCGGGCCGCCGGGAAGCCGGTGACGGTGACGGCGGCCGGCGGGACGTTCTCGTCGGTGACGGTCACGGACGGGGAGGGCGGGAAGCTGGCCGGGAGGTCCGCGGCGGGCGGGGCCCGCTGGACCTCGGACCGGAAGGCGGTGCCGGGCGCCTCGTACACGGTGGAGGCGGTGACCCGTACCGCCGGCGGGAAGGAGACCACGACGCGGTCCACCTTCACGACGCCGGAGGCCGGGGAGGTCAACAAGCTGACGCTGGCGCCCGGGAAGAACACCACCGTCGGTGTCGGGCAGCCGCTGTCGATCGTCTTCGACCGGCCGGTGACGAAAAAGGCCGACGTCGAGCGGCAGTTGAAGGTCACCACCTCGAACGGCACCGAGGGCTCGTGGGGCTGGGTGACCGACCACTCCGGCCGGGACCGGGTGGACTGGCGGCCCCGGGCGTACTGGAAGCCGGGGACGAAGGTCACGCTGGAGGCGGATCTGAACGGGACGGACTCGGGCGGCGGTTGGTTCGTCCGCGACTACCGGACCGGCTTCACGGTCGGCGCCTCGCAGGTGGTGAAGGTGGACCTGGACGCGAAGCGGCTGACGCTGGTGAAGGACGGGCGCGCGGTCCGCACGATCCCGGTCTCCGGCGGGACGCCCGGCGGCGACAAGCGGTCCTGGCGGGGCACGGCCGTGCTGATGGCGAAGGAGGGGACGATCAACATGAACTCGGAGACGGTCGGCCTCGGCGACGCCTACGACAAGATGGTCGACTACTCGATGCGGCTGACGTGGTCGGGGATGTACGCGCACGCGGCGCCGTGGAACGCGGGCAACTTCGGCCGTGTCAACGCCAGTTCGGGGTGCATCGGGATGAGCACCGAGGACGCGGCGTCCTTCTACGCGAGCGTGAACGTCGGGGACCCGTTCGAGATCCGCGGCGGCGACACGAAGGGCGTCGTCGCCGAGGGCAACGGCTACGGGGCGTGGAACCTGTCCTGGACGGCGTGGAAGGCGAAGAGCGCGCTGGGCTGAAGGGCCGCCTCAGGTGCCGCCCGACTCCCAGACGAGTGCCTCCGCGGCGGTGGACGCCCGGAGCGTCAGCCCCGCCGCCTCCGTCACGCGTGCCGCGTCGCCGGGCGCCAGCTCCTCGCCGGCCAGGGCGACCGTCCCCCGGACCACGTGGACGTAGAGGGCGGCGGCGCCGGGCAGCTCCGTCCCCTCGCCGGGCGCCAGGCGGTGGACGTGGAGGACGGCGCCGACGGCCGGCAGCTCGTACCGGCCCGGTAGACCGCGCAGGAGGGTGTACGCGGGCTCCCCGCCGGTCTCGCGCGGGGCCAGCCACATCTGGACGAAGGCCAGGGGCGCGTCGCCGGCGTTCCGCTCGACGTGCCGGACACCGGCCGCCGAGGAGAGGTGCTGGAGGTCGCCGGGGCGGACGACCGTCTCGTGGCCGGTGGTGTCGCGGTGGGTGAGCTCCCCCTCCACCACCCACGTGACGATCTCCGTGTGGGAGTGCGGGTGCTCGTCGAAGCCCGCGCCGGGGGCCAGCCGCTCCTCGTTGACCGCGAGGAGCGGGCCGAAGCGGAGGTTGTCGGGGTCGTAGTACGGCCCGAAGGAGAGGGCGTGCCGGGTCTCGATGCCGGCCTCGGGATCGCCGCCCGGGTACCGGTCGCCGGAGCGCTGGATACGGATCACCCTGCGTACGGTAGCGGGGGCGGCGCGGGTGAAACCGCCCCGACCCCGCACGTCGGTGCCCGGATGAGGCAGTCTTGTCCCCGTGTCTGAACCCACGAACGCCGCTCATCCGCACGCCGCGACCCTGAAGCGCCTCGAACAGTCCTCCGGGCGGCTCGCCGCGAACGCCATCGCCCGCATGGACGAGACGCTGCCGTGGTACCGGGCGATGCCGCCCGAGAACCGCTCGTGGATCGGTCTGGTGGCGCAGGCGGGCATCGCCGCGTTCACCGAGTGGTTCCGGCACCCCGAGACGCCCCAGGCGATCTCGACGGACGTCTTCGGCACGGCGCCGCGCGAGCTGACCCGGGCGATCACGCTCCGGCAGACCGTGGAGATGGTCCGGACGACGATCGAGGTCATGGAGGTCGCGATCGAGGACGTCGCGGCGCCCGGCGACGAGTCGGTGCTGCGCGAGGCGCTCCTCGTCTACGCGCGGGAGATCGCCTTCGCGACCGCCCAGGTGTACGCGCAGGCGGCGGAGGCGCGGGGCGCCTGGGACGCCCGCCTGGAGTCGCTGGTGGTGAACGCGGTGCTGTCCGGCGAGGCCGACGAGGGCGCCGTCTCCCGGGCCGCCGCGCTGGGCTGGAACTCGCCGGACCACGTGTGCGTGGTGCTCGGCACCGCCCCCGACGGCGACAGCGAGCTGACCGTGGAGGCGATCCGGCGGGCCGCCCGGCACGCCAAGCTCCAGGTCCTGACCGGGGTGCTCGGCAACCGCCTGGTGGTGATCGCGGGCGGCTCCGACAATCCGCTCGGGGTGGCGAAGGCGCTGATCGGACCGTATGCGGCGGGCCCGGTGGTGGCCGGTCCCGTGGTGCCCGACCTGCTGGCGGCGACCCGGTCCGCGCAGGCCGCGGCCGCCGGGCTGAAGGCGTGCACGGCGTGGCAGGACGCGCCCCGCCCGGTGCTCGCGGACGATCTCCTTCCGGAGCGGGCGATCGCCTCCGACCCTTCGGCGCGCGAGCAGCTGGTGGAGGAGATCTACAGACCGCTGGAGGAAGCGGGCTCGGCGCTGCTGGAAACTCTGAGTGTCTATCTGGAACAGGCCAGCAGTCTCGAAGGCGCGGCGAGGATGCTCTTCGTCCACCCGAACACCGTGCGCTACCGGCTCCGACGTGTGACCGACGTCACCGGCTGGTCACCCTCCGATGTCCGATCCGCCTTCACCCTGCGGATCGCCCTGATCCTCGGACGCTTGGCCGAGGCGGAGGGGCAGTCCTAGACTTTTGTCGAACACCAACAATTACCCCGACGGTTCTTCGTCCTAGTCCCCACGGGCGCCGGACGCCGTCCCCAAGAGAGAGTGTGAGGGTGCTCGTACTCGTCGCTCCCGGCCAAGGCGCCCAGACGCCCGGCTTCCTGACCCCCTGGCTCGAACTCCCCGGCGCCGCCGACCGCCTCGCGGCCTGGTCCGACGCCATCGGGCTCGACCTCGTCCACTACGGCACGAAGGCGGACGCGGACGACATCCGTGACACCGCCGTGGCCCAGCCGCTGCTCGTCGCGGCCGGCCTCCTCTCCGCCGCCGCCCTCGGGCGGACGGCCCCCGACGCGGTCGCCGGCCACAGCGTCGGCGAGTTCACGGCCGCCGTCCTCGCGGGCGTCCTCGACGACACCGCCGCCCTGAAGCTGGTCCGCACCCGCGGTCTCGCGATGGCCGAGGCCGCCGCGATCGCCCCGACCGGCATGTCCGCGCTGCTCGGCGGCGACCCCGAGGTGACCGTCCCGCACCTGGAGAAGCTCGGCCTGACCCCGGCCAACGTGAACGGCGCGGGCCAGATCGTCGCCGCCGGCACGCTGGAGCAGCTGGCCGCCCTGGAGGCGGACAAGCCCGAGGGCGTCCGCCGGGTCGTCGCGCTCAAGGTCGCCGGCGCCTTCCACACGCACCACATGGCGCCCGCGGTCGCCACCCTGGAGCAGGCCGCCCGGGAGCTGTCCCCGGCCGACCCGACCGTGCCGTACGTCTCCAACAAGGACGGGCAGGCCGTCGCCACCGGCGCCGAGGTCCTCGCGCGTCTGGTCGGCCAGGTCGCCAACCCGGTCCGCTGGGACCTCTGCATGGAGACCTTCCGGGCGCGGGGCGCGACCGCCCTGATCGAGGTCTGCCCCGGCGGCACCCTCACCGGGCTCGCCAAGCGCGCGCTGCCGGGCGTGGCCACGGTGGCGCTGAAGACGCCCGACGACCTGGACGCGGCCCGTACGCTCGTCGCCGAGCACACGGCCGTCTGACGAGGAGTGTCGAGAAGCATGTCGAAGATCAAGCCCAGCAAGGGCGCCCCGTACGCGCGGATCATGGGCGTCGGCGGCTACCGCCCGGCCCGGGTCGTGCCGAACGAGGTGATCCTCGAGAAGATCGACTCGTCCGACGAGTGGATCCGTTCGCGCTCGGGCATCGCCACCCGCCACTGGGCCTCCCCCGAGGAGACCGTCACCGCCATGTCGGTGGAGGCGTCGGGCAAGGCGATCGCGGAGGCCGGGATCACCCCGGAGCAAATCGGCGCCGTCGTCGTCTCGACCGTCTCGCACTTCAAGCAGACCCCGGCCGTCGCCACCGAGATCGCCGACAAGATCGGCGCCGGGAAGCCGGCCGCCTTCGACATCTCCGCCGGCTGCGCGGGCTTCGGCTACGGCCTGACCCTCGCCAAGGGCATGATCGTCGAGGGATCGGCGGAGTACGTCCTGGTGATCGGCGTCGAGCGGCTGAGCGATCTGACCGACCTGGAGGACCGCGCGACGGCCTTCCTGTTCGGCGACGGCGCCGGCGCGGTCGTGGTCGGCCCCTCCGACGTGCCGCACATCGGCCCGACCGTCTGGGGTTCCGAGGGCGACAAGTCGGAGACGATCAAGCAGACCGTGCCGTGGAACGAGTTCCACGTCGGCGACGTGTCGAATCTCCCGCTCAACGAGGCCGGCGAGATCAAGTTCCCCGCCATCACGCAGGAGGGCCAGGCGGTCTTCCGCTGGGCCGTCTTCGAGATGGCGAAGGTCGCCAAGGAGGCGCTCGACGCCGCCGGCATCTCCCCGGACGACCTGGACGTCTTCATCCCGCACCAGGCCAACATGCGGATCATCGACTCGATGGTGAAGACCCTGAAGCTGCCGGAGCACGTCACGGTCGCCCGTGACGTCGAGACCACCGGCAACACCTCGGCCGCCTCGATCCCGCTCGCGATGGAGCGGCTCCTGGCGACCGGACAGGCGAAGAGCGGCGACACCGCGCTCGTCATCGGCTTCGGGGCGGGTCTCGTGTTCGCCGCGACGGTCGTTACTCTCCCCTAGGCGACCGGGATCTCCCGGAAGCAAACCCACCGAAGCAACCACAGAAGGAGCGCCACCATGGCCTTCACCCAGGAGCAGCTCGTCGAAGGTCTCGCCGAGATCGTGAACGAGATCGCCGGCATCCCGGTCGAGGACGTCCAGCTGGACAAGTCCTTCACCGACGACCTGGACGTCGACTCCCTGTCCATGGTCGAGGTCGTCGTCGCCGCCGAGGAGCGCTTCGACGTCAAGATCCCCGACGAGGACGTCAAGAACCTCAAGACCGTGGGCGACGCTGTCGACTACATCCTCAAGCACCAGGCCTGATTCGGCCCTGGTGGACCAGGGCCCTACCGGGCCCGGTCCCCGCTGATTCGGTCCGCCACCCGGCGGTGGCGCCGTCTTCGACCATCACACACATGGAGAACGAATTCCTGTGAGCTCGACCAATCGCACCGTGGTCGTCACCGGTATCGGCGCAACCACACCGCTGGGTGGCGACTCCGCAACGACCTGGGAAGGTCTTCTTGCGGGACGCTCCGGCGTCAAGCCCCTGGAGGGCGAGCGCTTCGCCGAACTGCCCGTCCAGATCGCCGCGTTCGCCGCGGTCGACCCGGGCGACGTCCTGCCCCGCCCGCTCGCGCGCAAGCTGGACCGCTCGGCGCAGTTCGCGCTCATCGCGGCCCGCGAGGCGTGGGCCGACGCGGGTTACACCGCCCCGGCCGGCGAGGACGCCGCGATCGCTCCCGAGCGGCTCGGTTCCGTCATCGCCTCCGGCATCGGCGGCGTGACGACCCTGCTCGACCAGTACGACGTGCTCAAGGAGAAGGGCGTCCGCCGCGTCTCCCCGCACACCGTGCCCATGCTGATGCCGAACGGCCCCTCCGCCAACGTGGGTCTGGAGGTGAACGCCCGCGCCGGCGTCCACACCCCGGTCTCCGCCTGCGCGTCGGGCGCCGAGGCGATCGGCTACGCCATCGAGATGATCCGCAGCGGCCGTGCCGACGTGGTCGTCGCCGGTGGCACCGAGGCCGCGATCCACCCGCTGCCGATCGCCGCCTTCGCCAACATGATGGCGATGTCCAAGAGCAACGACGAGCCGACGAAGGCCTCGCGCCCCTACGACACCGGCCGCGACGGCTTCGTGCTCGGCGAGGGCGCCGGCGTCGTGATCCTGGAGTCCGAGGAGCACGCCAGGGCCCGCGGCGCGAAGATCTACTGCGAGGCGCTGGGGCAGGGCCTGTCGGCCGACAGCCACCACATCGCGCAGCCCGAGCCGACCGGCCGGGGCATCGCCTCCGCGCTCCAGCACCTGCTGGACTCCACCGACCTGAAGCCGTCCGAGGTCGTGCACCTCAACGCGCACGCCACGTCGACGCCGCAGGGCGACGTCGCCGAGATCAAGGCGCTGCGGAAGGTCTTCGGCGACGACCTCGACCACGTGGCGGTCTCCGCGACGAAGTCGATGACCGGTCACCTCCTGGGCGGCGCCGGCGGCATCGAGACCGTCGCGACGGTCCTGGCGCTCCACCACCGCCTGGCCCCGCCGACCATCAACATCGACGACCTCGACCCCGAGGTCGAGGCCGACATCGTCCGCGGCGAGCCCCGCGCCCTCCCCCAGGGCACGATCGCCGCGGTCAACAACTCGTTCGGCTTCGGCGGCCACAACGTGGTCCTGGCGTTCCGCACGATCTGACGCACGGCACCCACGTCGAAGGGCCCGCCCCGGATGTCCGGGGCGGGCCCTTCGCGTACGGACGGCCGGCGGGGTCAGAGGACGAGGCGGACGGGGACGGACGCGGCCGGGTCCCAGGGCGCCGGCCCACCGCGTACGGATCCGGCCGCGCCGTCCGGCGCGACGCGCGGCACGAGCGGCCCGTCGGGTTCCCGGGCGGGCGCCTCCGCCGTCCGGGGCTCCGGCCGCAGCGCCTCGTATCCGGCGATGCCGAAGGGGCCGCCGGCGACCAGCCCGAACAGGACGAGGAAGAAGACGAGGGCGTCGCGCCATCCGTCGTCCGCGCCCGCCACCCCGGCGGCCCTCCCACCGGCCTTGCCGGACGCCTTCACCTCCGCCACCACCACGCCCTCGCCCGGCGTGTCGGAGGTGGCCGAGCCCGGCGTGTCGGGCACAGCCGAGCCCGGCGAGGCGGGGACGGAGACGGCCGGGCCTCGCGTGTCGGGCACGGCCGAGCGCGGCGTGTCGGAGACAGGGGCACCCGGCGTGTCGGAGACGGCCGAGACCGGCGTGTCGGACAGGGCGACGGCGGCGTCCTCGTCCGGGAGCAGCGCGCCGAAGACGCCGAAGAGGACCACCGCCAGGAGCAGCAGCCCGAAGGCCCACCCGGCCAGGCCCCCGGTGGGTTCCCCGGCGACCAGCTGGTAGACGAAGCCCGCGAGGAGCACGAGGGCGGCGCCCAGCGTGGTCCCCGCCAGCGCCGCGGCGACCGCCCCGATCGTCCCGCGCAAGCCCGACATCCGCTTCCCCCGCCCCGCGCGCCCCCTGCGCGCCCAGGTGCGGGAAGCTATCGGGCCCGGGTGAACGCCCTCAGACGACCTGGTGAAGCCAGCGGACCGGGGCTCCCTCGCCCGCGTAGCGGAAGGGCTCCAGCTCGTCGTCCCAGGGCTTGCCGAGGAGCTTGGCGATCTCGGCCTCCAGCACGGTCTCGCCCTGCGCGGCGCGGACCAGGGCGGCGCGCAGCCGGTCCTCGGGGACGAGGATGTCGCCGTGCATGCCGGTGACGGCGTGGAAGATGCCCAGGTCGGGGGTGGCGCTGTAGCGCTCGCCCTCGGCGGTCGGGCAGGGCTCGGCGGTCACCTCGAAGCGGAGCATCTGCCAGCCGCGCAGCGCGGAGGCCAGTTGGGAGGCGGTGCCGGTCTCGCCCTGCCAGGAGAACTCGGCTCTCCAGGTGCCGGGCGCCGCGGGCTGGCGGATCCAGTCGAGCTGGACCCTCGCACCGAGGACGCCCGCCACCGCCCATTCGACGTGCGGGCAGAGCGCGCGCGGTGCGGAGTGTACGTACAGGACTCCACGTGTCGTCACCGGGACCTCCAGTGTGGGACGAGGTTCGCCTTCCCAGCGGCCTCAGTAAACAGCATCAGGCGAAAAACTTCGCAAACCTTCTAAAAAGGGACAGCATGTGACGTGATGTAATTTACCGGAGCCGGTCGGCGCGGGCGCGCCACTGGTTCGACGGGGGAAAAGCTACCGTGCCGCACCGTCATCGGAGTGACGTACGGTCGGTCCGGGGGCGGGTGGACACGAAGCTTTCACCCGCCGGGAGGCCGACAGCGCGAAGGAGGGGCCGGTGTCGCACGGCCGTCGCCGATTCCGTACCGCCGCCGTGGGCGCCGTGCTCGCGGTGGCCGCGCTCGCGGGCTGCACGAGCGGCCCGGCGGCCGGACCGGCCGCCCCCGGCACGGCTTCCGCGCCCCCGTCCGCCTCGGCACCATCCCCGTCGAAGCCGGCGCCGACGTCCGCGCCGACACCCGCGCCGACGTCGCCGTGGGGTGGATCCCCCGGCTCCGTCGCCGCCGTCGGCGACTCCCTCACCCGCGCCTTCGACGCCTGCTCGCTGCTCGCGGACTGCCCCGAGGCGTCCTGGGCGACCGGCACCGACCCGGCGGTGAACAGCCTGGCTCTGCGGCTGCTCGGAGCCGGGCGGGTGGCCGGGAACAGCTGGAACCTGGCGCGCAGCGGCGCCCGGGTGGCGGCGCTGCCGGAGCAGATGGCGCGGGCGGCGGCCGAACGGCCGGGCCTGGTCACGGTGATGATCGGGGCGAACGACGCCTGCCGGCCGACCCCGGCCGGGATGACGCCGGTGGCCGACTTCCGCCGGTCGTTCGAGACGGCGATGGCCCGCCTGCGGAAGGGCGCCCCCGAGGCGCGGGTCTACGTGGCGAGCGTGCCGGACCTGCTGCGGCTGTGGGACACCGGCCGGACGAGCCCGACGGCACTGCGGGTCTGGGAGCTGGGCGTCTGCGGGGCGATGCTGGCGGATCCGGAGGACCTGGGCGCGGCGGCCGAGGAGCGGCGGGCGGCGGTGCGCGACCGGGTGGTGGCGTACAACGAGGTCCTGGCGGACGTCTGCGCGGCGGACGGGCTCTGCCGGTACGACGGCGGCGCGGTGTTCGGCTTCCGCTTCGACGGGTCGCTGCTGAGCCCCTGGGACTGGTTCCATCCGAGCCGCGAGGGCCAGGCGCGCCTGGCGGAGCTGGCGTACCGGAGGATCACCGGGAAGTAGCCCCGGGGCGGGCGTCAGGTCCCGCCCCGGGGCCGGTCCCGGGGCGCCTACAGCTCGACCTCGGTGGTGAGGCGGGCGTCGGTCAGGGAGTGGGCGGCGTGGAGTTCGTAGCGTCCGGGGACGGTGGTCCAGGCGTTCTTGTCCTCGTCCCAGATCTCGAAGGCGCGGCGCGGGAGGGCGATCACCGCCTCGACGCTCTCGCCGGGCGCGGCCTCGACGCCGCCGAAGGCGGCGAGCCAGCGGGCGGGGCGCTCGACGGTGTCCCGGACGGGCGCGAGATAGAGCTGCACGGTCTCGCGGCCGGGGCGGTCGCCGGTGTTGGTGAGGCGGACGGTGACGGTCTCCGGGGTCGCGCTGACGGAGTCGTACGACCAGGTGGTGTAGCCGAGGCCGTGGCCGAAGGGGTACGCGGGGACGGCGCCGGCCCTGTCCCAGGCGCGGTAGCCGATGAACAGGCCCTCGGTGTAGTCGAGTACGCCGTCGGTGGGGGTGACCTCGGTGACGGGGACGTCGGCGAGGGCGACGGGCCAGGTGGTGGGGAGGCGGCCGCCGGGCTCCTCGGCGCCGGTGAGGACGTCGGCGAGGGCGGCGCCGCCCTCCTGGCCGGGGAACCAGCTCAGGAGGATCGCGGCGACCTCGTCGCGCCAGGGCAGTTCGACCGGTGAGCCGGCGTTGACGACGACGACCGTGTTCGGGTTGGCCGCGGCGACGGCGCGGACGAGGTCGTCCTGGCGGCCGGGCAGGGCGAGGTCCTTGCGGTCGAAGCCCTCGGACTCGACGCGTTCGGTGGTGGCGACGACCACGACGGCGGTGTCGGCGGCACGCGCCGCCTCGACGGCTTCGGCGATCAGTTCGTCGGGGTCACGGCGGGGACCGAGGTGGACGAAGGAGAACATGACCGCGGGCAGCGGCGCCGCGAACTCCTTGGCGAGGGTGTGCCGGAGGGAGACCTCGACGGTCCGCCCGGCGGTGAGCTCCACGGTGCCGCGCTCGACCGGGGAGCCGAAGAAGGCTTCGAAGGGGTCCGTCTCGGGGCCCATCGCCTGGACGCCGTCGAAGAGTTCGCGTCCGTCGACGGTGAGGGCGAAGGCGCCGAGGCCGCGGGTGCCGAAGGCGTGGGCGCCGGACTCACGAGGCGTGAAGGAGCCGGTGACCTCGATGGAGGCGAGGGCGTCGTGGGTGACGCCGGCCGGGAGGTCGTCGCCGATCCACTGGACCTGGCCGTTGGGGAGGGTGCCCTCGCCGAGGACGGTGCCGTCGGCGTCGCGGCAGACCGCGCGGAGGGTGAAGCCCTGGTCGGCGGGGGTGAGTTCGTCGCTGGGGTCGGCGCCGATCACATAGGTGAGCGCGCCCTCGTCCAGGACGGCGGCGAGGCCGTCGAGCGGGGAGACGACGTGCTCGGGGAAGACCTGGGCGGAGCCGCCGCCGAGGACGCGGGCGTCGCGGGCGGCGGCGCCGGAGAGGGCGACGGTGCCGGGCCGCAGGGGCAGCGCGCCGTTCTCGTTCCGGACGAGGACGAAGCCGCGGCGGGCGACCTCGCGGGCGAGGGCGTCGCCGTCGACGGTGGCGGGGGGCTCGGGGACGGCGGCGGGGGCGCCTTCGAGGGCGCCGACGCGGGCGGCGAGCCGGAGCACGTTCCGTACGGCGGCGTCGACGGCCGACTCCTCGACCCGGCCGGCCCGGACGGCGGCGGCCAGGTGCTCGCCGTAGACGGTGCCGGGGCCGGGCATGGCCACGTCGAGGCCGCCGTCGATGTCGCCGGTGGTGGAGCGGGCGGCCATCCAGTCGGAGACGTTGGCGCCGTCGAAGCCCCATTCCCCGCGCAGGACCTCGTTGACGAGGTGGCGGTGCTCGGTCATGGTCACGCCGTTGACCTGGTTGTAGGCGGTCATGATGCCCCAGGGGTGGGCGTTCTCGACGATCGCCTCGAAGGGCGCGAGGTAGAGCTCGCGGAGCGGGCGCGGGGCGATCGTGTTGTCGACGGTGAAGCGGTCGGTCTCGGCGTCGTTGGCGACGAAGTGCTTGACGGTGGTGCCGACGCCGCCGTCCTGCACGCCCTGGACGTAGCCGGTGCCGATGGCGCCGGTGAGGTACGGGTCCTCGCTGTACGCCTCGAAGTGGCGGCCGCCGAGCGGGGTGCGGTGCAGGTTGACGGTGGGGGCGAGGAGGACGTGGACGCCCTTGCGGCGGGCCTCCTGGGCGAGGAGCCGGCCGGCCCGGCGGGCGAGGGCGGGGTCCCAGGTGGCGGCGAGCGCGGTCGGGGACGGCAGGGCGACGGACGGGTCGTCGGCGGTCCAGCGGACGCCGCGGACGCCGATGGGGCCGTCGGACATCACGAGCGAGGCGAGGCCGATCTCCGGCAGGGCGGGCAGGGACCACATGTCCTGGCCGCCGAGCAGCCGGGTCTTGGCGTCCAGGTCGAGCTGGGCGAGCGCTGCCTCGACGGCTGCCTCGCGCACGGCGTCCTCGTTCACGTCCGTACCTCCGCGTTGAAGTGCTGGTCCGGCCATCATGAACCCACTTACCTGTAGATCGGTAGGCGATGTATCCTTTTCGTTATCTTGCTGCGTCGTGCGGGGCATGACGTACGGTCCTGTCGACGGGGACCCGCGGAAAGGGGCCGGACCATGGCACGGACCAGGAGCGTGGAGCGCCGCGCGGAGATCCTGCGCGCCGCCCTCGAGGTGATCGCGGAGCGCGGCTACCGGGGCGCCACGCTCGGCTCCGTCGCCGAGCGCGTCGGCCTGACCCAGCAGGGCCTGCTGCACTACTTCCCCACCAAGGAGGCGCTGCTCGTCGCCGTCCTGGAGGAGCGCGACCGCTGGGACACCAGCGGCGGCAGGGACCGGGAGGGCTGGCGGCTCGACCTGCTGGAGTCGCTGGTGGAGTACAACGCGATGCGGCCCGGCATCGTGCAGACCTTCTCCGCGCTGCTCGGCGAGAGCGTCACGGACGGGCATCCGGCCCGGGAGTTCTTCACCGAGCGGTACGCGCAGGTGCGGGCCGGCATGACGGACGTGCTGCGGCTGGAGTTCGGCGAGCGGCTGCCGGGCGGGCTCACCCCCGAGCGGGCGGCGCCCCTGCTCACGGCCGTGATGGACGGTCTCCAGTACCAGTGGCTCCTGGACCCGTCCGCCGTCGACATGCCGGGCGCCTTCCGGGACTTCCTGCGGCTGCTCGCGAGCCCCCCGCCCGGCTCCCCGCCTGGCTCCCCTGAGGTGTAGCGGGCGTACGGGCGGGTGCGGGGCCGGCGGGATTCGAACCCGCGCGAGCCTGCCGCCAGGTCCGGCGGCCGCTCCCTCTTCCCGGGTTCCGGGGACCTCCTCGACCCGGGTCCGCAATCGTCCGCTCTGCCACGGCCCCGCACCCTGCGGTACCGCGCGCGACACCGCTGCCGGCGAGTCTAGGAGCGGCGGCAGCCGGACGCCCGGGGTTTTCGCGGGACCGGGAGCGGTCGCGGGGCCAGCCGGGCAGGTGCCGGCCAGGGCCCGGGGAGCGGTCGCGGGGGCCCGCCGGGCAGGTGCGAGCATGGGGGCCATGATGCTCGCCGCCGCCCAGTTCGCCCCGGTCCCCGGGGACGTCGAGGCCAATGTCCGTACGATCGCCGGCCTGGTCCGGGAGGCCGGGGCCGCCGGGGCCCGGGTCGTCGTCCTCGCCGAGCTGTCGCTCACCGGCTACGACACCGCCCTGATCCGGGAGCGCCCCGGCCTGACGCTCGCCGAGGACGACCCCCGGCTCGAGCCGGTCCGCGACGCCTGCCGGGCGGCCGGCGCGGCGGCGGTCGTCAACGGGCCGGTGCGGGGCGGGGGTTCGCTGCCGGGTCTGGCGACGCTGGTGATCGGCCCGGACGGGACGACGCTCGCCCGGTACGACAAGCGGCACCTGTACCACGGGGACGAGCAGGACACCTTCACGGCGGGCACGGCCGACGGGCGGTTCACCCTCGACGGGGTCCGGTTCGCCCTCGCCACCTGCTACGACAATCGCTTTCCGGAGCTCGCCGAGCGGGCCGCCGCCGACGGCTGCGCGGTCTATCTGGCGAGTTCGATGCTGGAGGCGGACAACGACTCCTTCGAGACCGTCTACCCGGTCCGGGCCCGGGAGTTCGGCCTCTTCGTCGCGCTGGGCAACGCGCTGGGGCCGAGCGAGGTCGGCGTCGGCGGCGGCGGGTCCGGGATCTGGGGTCCCGACGGCTCCCTGCTCGCCGGTGCGGGGCCGGAGAAGCCCGGGTTCGTGCTCGCCGAGGTGGGCTGAGGCACCGGACGCCGAAGGGGCCGGGCCGCCGTGGGACTCCGGCGGCCCGGCCCGGGAGGCCGTACGACGGAACCCCCGGTCCGCCGTACGGTCTCCCTCCCCCGGTGCGGGGTGTCAGGCGCCCCGCACCGGGGCGCTCGCGTCGCCCGTCACGGGGCGCTCAGGCCCAGCGTGTAGGCGCCGGAGCCGCTGTAGGCGTGCACGACGTAGCGGTAGTAGCCCGCGGTGCCCCGGTAGCTGGTGTTCTCGTCGGCGCCCGCGGTGCCGCCGACGGCCACGTCCGCCCAGCCCGCCCCGTTCCACTTCTGCAGGTACAGGTCGAAGTCGGTGCCGGCCGGGCCGCGCAGGCAGCCGGTGTGGGTGCCGGTGGTCGCCGAGTAGTAGTACGAGCCGTCCGGCTGGGCGGCAGCCTGACCGGAGGCCAGCGTCCCCCGGTAGGTGTACTCGCTGTTGTCGCAGCCGGTGGGCGGGGTGCCGGTGCCGACCGTCAGCTGGTAGGTGACGGTGTGGGTGGCGGAGCCGGTACCGGTGACGGTGATCGGGTAGGTGCCGTTCGGGGTGCCGGCGGCGACCTTGACGGTCATCGTCGAGGAGTTGCCGGAGGTCACCGACGCCGGGTCGAAGGAGACGTTGACGCCGCTGGGGGCGCCGCTCGCGGAGAGCTGGACGGTCTGCGCGGAGCCGCCGGTGGTGCTGGTGTTCACCGTGGCGGTGACCGAGGTGTCCGGCTGGGCCGAGCCCGAGGACGGGTTCAGGGAGAGCGAGAAGTCCGGGTTGGTGGTGCCGCCGCAGTCGGTCTCGCCGGACTGGGCGGGGACGCCGATCGCGTTCCAGGCCGCCTTCACCGCGTTGCACTCGGCGGCGCCGTAGGTGTTCTTGGCGGTGGTGAGGGTGGCGCGGCGGGCCGCGGGGTGGTTCCAGGAGGAGGTCTTCAGGAGCAGGGCGCCCATGAAGATCTTGCCGGCCTTCTGGATGCCGATGCCGGTGACGGAGGACGGGCCGCCGGAACATATCGGGCTGCTGGGCTTGCCGCCGCCGGGGTTGGAGCCCTCGGCGAGCAGGTAGAACCAGTGGTTCTGCGGGCCGGCCGCCGCGTGCACCTCGGTGCCGGAGGTCAGCTGCGGGTAGCAGTTGGGGTCGTTGTTGATGAGCGAGGGGTTGTACATGTTGCGGATCGGCTGGTTGTTGCCGGTGAAGTTCAGCTCCTCGCCGACCGTGTAGTCCGGGGTGTCGTTCGGGTTGTTCGCGTAGTGCTCGGTGAGCGCGCCGAAGATGTCGCCGGTGGACTCGTTCATCCCGCCGTTCTCGTTGGACGAGCCGGCCGAGCCCGGGGTCCGGTCGAAGATCTCGTGGCCGTACTCGTGGGCCACGACGTCGATGCCGGTGAGCTGGTTGGTGCCGTTCTGGTTGCGCCCGTACGTGGTCTTCGTGCCGTCGTAGTAGGCGTTGACCTGGGAGAGTCCGGCGCGGGCCGGGACCATGCCGCCCTGCCCGTTGATGCCGTTGTAGCCGAACCACTCCTTGAGCATGTCGGACTCGCGCTGGGCGGCGTACATGATGTCGACGCAGGCGGTGACGAGGTCGTTGGCTCCGCCGTTGCCCCACGGGGAGGAGCCGGTGTACGCGCTGCCGTTCTGGCCGCCGCACTTGAAGCCGCCGCGGCTGGTGTCGGTCATGGAGCCGGCGGCGGTGTCGATGGTGACGTTGCCGTTGTGGTAGCCGCGCCCGTCGGCGTGCCGGATCTTGTCGGTGGCCTGGGCGACCTTGCCGGTGCGGGCGTCGACGTAGGTGTCGAGCGAGCTGGGCACGTCCTTGGCGGTGCGGCCGACGACCAGGGTGTGCCAGGCGAGGACGGGCTTGCCGGCCTTGAGGAGCACGGTGAGCTCGGGGGCGCTCGCGCTCTCCACGGCGGCCAGTTGGCCGCGGGCGGTGGCGAGGGCGGCGGCTGACGTCACCCGGGCGGTGGTGGTGACCGCCTTCAGGGCGGGGGCCGGGGCGCCGGTGACGTCGCGGACCTTGCCGGAGGAGTCGGACAGGACGACGGCGTCGCCGCCGCCGCGGACCGGGAGGCCCTTGTACGTCCGCTGGTAGGCGGTGTAGTAGAGGCCGTTCGACCACGGGGTCACGGAGGTCCGGACGAGGTCCTCGTCGGCGCCGTGGCGCAGTTCGTCGAGACCGCTGGCGGCGGCGGTGTCGGCGGCGGCCAGGGCGAGGGACCTGCCGTGGCCCGGCGGGACCGGCTGCTCCTGCGGGACCGCGGCCGCGGGGGTGGCCAGGGCGGTCGCGAGGCTCGCCGAGAGGGCCAGGGCGGCCACGGCCGCGGTGAGTCTGGTGGGGTGCAACGTCGTGCTCCGTTCAGGGTGGGGGAGACGGATCGTCGCGCCGAGTATGGGCGTGGACATGGCCAGTTAGGGACATCTCATCCGGCATAAGACGCGGGTTATGGTGCGGCCGTCCGACCCTGCGTACGCTGCTGAAATGCAGCTGGAGTTGAGGCATCTGGAAGCCGTCTGCCGGATTGCGGAGGCGGGCAGCCTGGGCCGCGCGGCGCAGCTCCTCGGCGTCTCGCAGCCGGCCCTCTCGGCGCAGTTGCGGCGGATCGAGCGGGTCGCGGGCGGGGAGTTGTTCCTGCGTGGCAGGCGCGGGGTGGAGCCCACCCCGCTGGGCGAGTTCGTCCTCTCCAAGGCCCGGCTCGTGCTCGGCGAGATGGACGCGCTCGCGGCGGGGGCGCGGGCCGCCGACCCGGACACGCCGCTACGGCTCGGCTGCATCCTGCTGGTGCTCGTCGACACGCTGCTCGGCCGGCTCGACCAGGTCGTGGCCGGGCGGGAGATCGCGGTGACGGTGGAGCACTCGGCGACGACGCTGACCCGGCAGCTCGGCGCGGGCCGCTACGACGCGGTGCTGTACGGCGAGGTCAACGACCACGAGGTGCCGCTGCCGCAGGGCACGACGGCCCGGACCCTCATCGCGAGGGAACCGTTCTGCGTGCGCCTCTCGGCGGACCATCCGCTGGCGGCGAAGGAGCGGATCCCACTGGCCGAGCTGGCGGGCGAGTCCTGGATGACGCTGGTCGAGGACGACGACGGCGGTCCCGAGGCGCTGGCCGCGGCCTGCGAGCGGGCCGGCTTCACCCCGTCCCTGCGGCACCGGGTCTCCGACCGGAAGATCCACTACGACCTGATCGCCTCCGGCCGCGCGATCTCCCTGAGCCAGCCCACGGCCCCGCCCACCGACGGCACGGTCCTGCGTCCCCTGGAGGGCGACCCGGTGACCGGCCGCATCCGCCTCGCCTGGAACCGCTCCACGGTCTCCGCCCGCCACGCGGAGCTCCTCTACCGCGCGGCGGCCGAGGCGTACCTGGCGAACGTCACCAACAACCCCTTCCACCAGGAGTGGTGGGCCGCCAGACCGGAGCTCCACCCGGTCCTGGCGGACGGCGGCGACGACCGGCCGTAGCCGGCGCAGGTGGCCGGGCGGCGGCAGGCCGCGGGGGCGGAGGCCGGGCGGCGGCAGGCCGCGGGGGCGGGCCGGTGGCTCCGCACGCGGCCTGGGGCCGCCGAGGGGCGCCCCGCGGCGGCCGGTCCCGCGCCTGTCCGGCGTCGCGGGGTGTCCTTCCTCAGTGGGGAAGGTGGCGCGCCCCCTGGTCGCCGCCCGGGGAGGAGAGGCCGCCGTCCTCGTGATCGTCTTCTCCGCCGGTCCGGTCGCCCGTCTCGCCGCGCAGGTCGCGGACCATGAGGGTGGCGCCGGCGACGGCGCCGGGCATCAGGAAGACGGCCACGAAGGGGACGATGAAGACGACGGCGAGCGGCACGCCGAAGCCGAGCGTGGCCCCGCGCCGGCCGCGCAGCAGCGCCAGGCGCTCCTTGAGCTCCACGCCCCGGCGCTGGAGGGCGACGGCGGTCAGTTCCTCGGCGAGGAAGAAGCCGGAGACGCAGAAGCCGAGGGCGGGGACGACGGTCTGGCCGACGACGGGGATGAAGCCGCACGCGAAGAGGAGCACGGCGTAGAAGGCGACCCGGAGGACCACCCGCAGGCTGTCGCGGGCCGAGATCAGCAGCTCGCGCCAGAGCGGCAGGCCGGACTCGGGGACGTCGCCGCCCTGGCTGCGGTCGACGTCCTCGGAGAGCGTCTCGTAGAAGGGCTGGCCGATGAGGAGGGTGACGGCGGTGAAGGTGATGACGGCGAGGAAGAGGCCGAAGACGAAGACGAGCGCCGTCAGCGCGTTGCGGAAGAGGCCGAGCCACGGGGAGGACCAGTCGTCGGCGAAGGGCGTCGCCCAGGCCACCAGGTCGTCCGCCCCGAATCCGAGGCCGACCAGCGCGCCGAGGTAGAGGACGAGCGTCACCAGACCGGGCAGCAGTCCGAAGCCGAACCGGCGTCCGTGCTGTGCCGCCCACTTCTGGCCCTGGACCAGATAACCGAAACCCACCCCGAAATCGCGCATGCGGGCAGCCTAGCGGCACGCGATCACCGGGTCCGCACATGCGTGCGGGCCGCACCCCGGTCGGTCGGGGTGCGGCCCGCACGGGTCCGTGCGCGGCGGGGCCGGTGGCTCAGACCGCGAGCTCGACCGTGATGTTGCCGCGGGTCGCCTTGGAGTACGGGCAGACCTGGTGCGCCTTCTCGATGAGGCTCTTGGCGGTCTCGGCGTCCACGTTCGGGATGGAGGCCGAGATCTTCACGATGATGCCGAAGCCGTCGTCGTTCTTGCCGATGCCGACCTCGGCGGTGACCGTCGAGCCGGAGATGTCCGCGTTCTCGTTCCGCGCGACGACGCCGAGGGCGCCCTGGAAGCAGGCGCTGTAGCCGGCCGCGAAGAGCTGCTCGGGGTTGGTGCCGTCGCCGGAGCCGCCCATGGCCTTGGGCGGGTTGACGACGACGTCGAGCTTGCCGTCGTCGGTGGCGACACGGCCGTCACGGCCGTTCTCCGCGGTGGCGACGGCGGTGTAGAGAACGTCGGAGTGCTGGATGGACATGCTGGTTCCTGCCTTCTTCTCCCCGCCTCGACTCGCGCCCACGATCGCGACGGCTGAGGGAAGACTACCGGTCCAGCGAGACGATCATCTTTCCGGTGTTGTCACCGCGGAGCAGACCGAGGAAGGCGTCCACGCCGTTCTCGATCCCGGTGACGAGGGTCTCACGGTACTTCAGCTCGCCGGAGCGCAGCTTGCCGCCGACCTCCTCGACGAACTTCTGCTGGAGGTCGTAGTGGTCGCGGACGAGGACGCCCTGGAGGCGGAGCCGCTTGCCGATGATCATCGCCATGTTCCGCGGGCCGGGGACCGGCTCGGTGTCGTTGTACTGGGCGATCATGCCGCAGATGGTGGCGCGGCCGTGCACGTTGAGCGAGGAGATCGCGGCCTCCAGGTGCTCACCGCCCACGTTGTCGAAGTAGACGTCGATGCCGTCCGGGGCGGCCTCGCGGAGCTGGTCGCGCACCGGGCCGTTCTTGTAGTTGAAGGCGGCGTCGAAGCCGAGCTCCTCGACGAGCCACTTCACCTTCTCGTCGGAGCCGGCCGAGCCGATGACCCGGGAGGCGCCGCCCAGCTTGGCGAGCTGCCCGACCTGGCTGCCGACCGCGCCGGCCGCGCCGGAGACGAAGACGACGTCGCCCTCCTTGAAGGAGGCGGTCTCGAAGAGGCCCGCGTAGGCGGTCAGACCGGGCATGCCGAGCACACCGAGGTAGGTGGAGAGCGGGGCGAGGTCCGGGTCCACCTTGGTGGCGTGCTCGGCGGGCACGCTCGCGTACTCGCGCCAGCCCAGGCCGTGCAGGACGTGGTCGCCCTCGGCGAAGCCCTCCGCGCTCGACGCGACGACGACGCCGACCGCGCCGCCGTCCATCGGGTGGTCCAGCTTGAACGGCGGCGCGTAGGACTTCACGTCGTTCATCCGGCCGCGCATGTACGGGTCGACCGAGAAGTGGAGGTTCTTCACCAGGATCCGGCCTTCGGCGGGCGCCTCGACCGGGACCTCGCGCAGGGCGAAGTCGGTGGGGGCGGGCCAGCCGTGCGGGCGGGCGACGAGGTGCCATTCACGGCTGGTGGCGGGCAGAGCGGTCATGGGGGGAACCTCCTCGGAAAAGCTTCACTTGATGAAACAACCATGCTCCTGAATATTTCATGTTGTCAAGCATCGGAGTACGATGGTGCCCATGCCCACCTCACACACCGACCCCGTGACCCTCGAAGTCGTCGAGCTGATCGGCACGGTCGTGGCGCGCTACCACCAGGAGTACGAGGAGGCCGCCGCCGCCCACTCGCTCACCGGCGCGCAGGCCCGCGTCCTCGGGCTGCTCACACTGGAGCCCACGCCGATGCGGAAGATCGCCGAGAAGCTCAAGTGCGAGCCGTCCAACGTCACGGGGATCATCGACCGCCTGGAGTCCCGGGGCCTGGTCGAGCGGCGCCCCGACCCCGCCGACCGGCGGGTCAAACTGGCCGCGCCCACCGACGAGGGCCGGGACACCGCCCGCCGGCTGCGCGACTCCCTGCACTTCGCGCGCGAGCCCCTGGGCGAGCTGACCGGCGTGGAGCGCACCCTCCTCCGCGACCTGCTGCTCCGGATGCTCGGCGGCACCCCGGCCTGACCGGGCGGGGCGGGGCGGAGCCCTACACGCACCACCACAGGAAGGGGGTGCAGCTCTCCGAGGGCTCCGGCGTCGGAGTCGGCGCGGTCGTCGGCGGACGGGTGGTGCTCGCGGAGGCGCTGGGCGCCGGGCCGCCCGGGGACGGGGCGGTGGACGAGTCCGAGGCGCTCGGCGTGGGTCCGGGCCCCTCGCCCTGCGGTCCCCCGGTGACCTCCGGCACGGTCGGCGTTGGGGAGGAGGGGGCTGCCGACGAGGGGGCGGGGGACGACGGAGCGGAGGACGCGCCCGTACCGGAGCCGGGCCCCACGCCCGTACCCGTACCCGTACCGGAGCCCACCCCCGATCCCGCACCGGAGCCCCCACCGGAGCCCGTGCCCGCACCCGGCCGGCCCGCCGGGGCGGCGACCGCGCCGGAGCCGCCGCTCGATCCCGTACTGATCCGGCGCGGACGCGCGGTCGGCGCCGCCGGCGCCCCGGAGCCCTCGACCGCCTCGCGGGACTCCCCGCCGTCCTCCCCCGCCCCGTCGCCCGGGCCGCGGGACGGCAGCGCGGGCGGCAGCGGGGTCTCGGTGACCTCCAGCTCCTCCACCGCCGTGGCGGGCCCCGTCTCCTCCGGCTCCTCGAACACCGACTTCGCCAGGCCCAGCGACCCGGCCGCGAGGACGAGGCCCAGCGCGCTCACCGCGACCGTCCGCCCGCGCCCGCCGCGCCCGCCGCGCCGGCCGCTCCCGCCGCTCCCCCGCTTCCCGCGGCGCGTGGCGGACCGGTCCGCCGCCCGCCCGCCGGACCTCGGCGGCACCACCACGTCCAGCTCGAAGACGTGCTCGGGAGCGAGCGGCGCGCCGGCCTCGGGCTCCGGGGCCTCCTCCCGCGCCCGCGGCTCGGGCGCGTACGGCGTGTCCGAGGCGTACGCCGTCGGGGCGCAGGGCTCGGAGGCGTACGCGCCGGACCCGCCGTGCGCCTCGGACACGCCGTACTGCCCCGGCGCGCCGTACGGCCCGGACGGGTACGGCGGGGACCCGTACGGCTCGGAGGTGTGAACACCGGGGCCGTACGTCCCGGGGGCGTACGGCTCCGCCGGATACGCCTCCGGCGGATACGGCACCGGAGTCTCGGCGCCCTCGTGAGGCGCGGGGTGAGACGGGGCCTGGGGGGTGTCGTACCGCAGCCGCTCGACGGGAGTTCCGCACCCGGCACAGGCGAGGGCCCCGTTGAGATGCCGCCGGCACGCGTGGCAGTAGTCCATGGGGCTCGCACGCTAGAACGAGCGGCGCGGCCCCGGGGAGGCAAAGACGTGAGGATCTTGTGAGGAAACCACAGGTGAGCGCCGTGGCGCCGTGATTCACCCGGTTCGCCACCTCCGTCCGCCCGGCCCCGGGCGGCGCAGCCCAGCGCGCGCGGCGGGCCCGGCGGTCGCACCATGCGAACAGGAACCCGAAACGCGACACCTCGCCCGTGTCAGCACCGCACTCCGGAGGATCCGCCGTGACCGTCAGCCTCGATCAGCTGCGCCGTTGCCATGTCGCCGTCGACCTGGGTGCCGCCCGCACCCGGGTCTTCGTCAAGGGAGCCGGGCTCGTCGTCGACGAGCCGAGCGTCGCCGCCGTCAACACCCGCACCGGAGCGCTGATCGCGGTCGGCGCGCTCGCCGAGAAGATGACCGGCCGCACCCCCGACTACATCCGGGTCGTGCGCCCGGTCTCCGGCGGCACCGTCGTCGACATCGAGATGGCCCAGCGGATGCTCCGCCACCTCCTCGGCGAGAAGCTCCGCCGCCAGCTGCGCAGGAAGCCCCGGCTGCGCGCCGCCGCCTGCACCCCGCACGACAGCGACCCGCTCGCCCAGCGGGCGGCCGTGGAGACCCTGGTGGGACTCGGGGCGCGCCGGGTCGAGCTGGTCGACACGCTGATCGCGGCGGCCGTCGGCTGCGGCCTGCCGGTGGAACAGCCCACCGCCACCATGATCCTGGTGTGCGGGGCGGCGACGACCCAGGTCGCGGTGCTCTCGCTCGGCGCGATCGTGACGGCCGAACGGATGCCGGTCGGCGGCGACGCCATCGACCACGCGATCATCCAGCACCTGCGCCACCACCACGAGCTGATGCTGCCGAGCCAGTCGGTGCGCCCGCTCCAGCTCGCGCTGAGCGGCAACGGCCTCACCCCGCACGGCCCGGCGTCCACCGAGATCCACGGCCGGGACGTGGCCACCGGCCTGGCCCGCTCGGTCACCGTCGACACGGCCGCCGTGCGCCAGGCGATCCACACCCCGCTGACGGCGGTCCTCGACGGCATCGGCAAGGTGCTCCGGGACTGCCCGCCGGATCTGGTGGCCGATCTCGCCGATCGCGGGATCATGATGGTCGGCGGCAGCGCGCTGCTCCCGGGCCTGGACCAGATGCTGCGGGATGCCACCGGGATGCCGGTGCACATCGCCGAACGGCCCGACGTCTGCGCCGTGCTGGGCCTCGGGGCGATGCTGGAGGGCAAGGTCCAGCCGATGATCCTCGACCCGCTCGGCGCCCACCGCGGCCTGGCGGGCGACCGCGATCACGACCGCGAGCTCGCCGACGACCTGACGGAGTGACCAATCCTGACATCGCCCGATTCGTACGCCGATGAGACCATGGTGATCATGGACGAGGACGCCGAGCAGGGGCAGGAGCGGGCCCGGCTGCCCATGCTGCTCGAAGCCGTCCTCGGCGTCGGCACGGACCTCGAACTCCGCGCCACGCTCCAGCACCTGGTGGACTCGGCGGTCGAGCTGGTCGGGGCCCGCCGCGGGGCGCGCGGGGGGGGGGGCCCCCCGCGCCCCCCCCGCCCCCGCCGCGTCACCCCCCCGGTGTCCGCCGCGGCCCGGGCCCCCCCCCCCCCGCGCCCCC